>JAAZBW010000470.1 GCA_012513625.1 Actinomycetales bacterium
GCGATCCTGTGCGTGGGCGCGCACGAGGTGGTCAACACGATCGCGCTCGCGATGCGGCACGGGGTGACCGCGGACGAGCTGCGGGATGGCATCTGGATCCACCCGTCGGTGACAGAGGGCCTGAACGACGTGCTGAAGGAGCTTTGAGTTAACTTTAGGGTTCTAAAGTTAACTCAAAGCGGGTCCGGGGTAAGGATAAGCACCAGCCCTCAGCCTTTCCAAGGGGCACTAATCCCGATCAACCGGCCTCACGGCGGTCACACACCGCCCTAGAGTGCGGATATGAGCACCGAAGCACACCTCGCTGCCGAGGAACGCGCACGTGTGCTCATCGATCAACAGCTCGAGGCGGCCGGTTGGGTGGTCCAGCACCGGAAGGACCTGAACCTGTTCGCCGGCCAGGGCGTTGCGGTGCGCGAGGTAGTGATGAAGCAGGGCCACGGACGAGCCGACTACCTGCTCTACGTGGACCGGCGCGTGGTGGGCGTGATCGAGGCGAAGCCGGTGGGGACGCCCCTCTCGGGCGTGGAGTGGCAGGCGGCGATGTATGCCACCGGGCTCCCTGCCGAGGTGCGCCTGAAAGCACTCACGAAGGATGACCGACTGCCGTTCGTGTTCGAGGCATCCGGCACCGAAACCCACGTTACCAACGGCTACGATCCGGAGCCGCGCGCACGCAGGATCTTCCACTTCCCGAGACCGGGGACGCTTGCTCGCATGCTACGGGATGCCGAGACGGACCCGGACAACCCCACCTGGCGGGCCAAGGTACGTCACCTTCCGGCCCTGGATCCAGCACCGCTCCGGAACGCGCAGGTGGAGGCGATCGAGGGCGTCGAGCGGTCGTTGAGCGAACAGCGTTTCGATCGCTCGCTCGTCCAGATGGCCACGGGTGCGGGCAAGACGTTCATGGCGATCACGCTCGCCTACCGCCTCCTCACCCACGGCGGCTTCAAGCGCACCCTCTTCCTGGTGGACCGCAACACCCTCGGAGACCAGGCGAAGGCCGAGTTCGACAACTACCGCACCCCGGACGATGGCCGGCTCTTCTCCGAGATCTACCCGGTGGACAAGCTCCGGGCGGCAGGACTCGCCCAATCCTCGTCCGTTGTGATTTCCACGATCCAGCGCGTCTTCAAAACCCTCCAGGGCGAGGCTGTCGTCGATGCAGACGACCCGGGTCTTGACGGCTTCCTGCCCGAATCCCCAGTGACCGTGGCCTACAACCCGGACATGCCGCCGGAGACATTCGATCTGGTGATCGTGGACGAGGCCCACCGCTCGATCTACGGCGTCTGGCGCGGCGTGCTCGAGTACTTCGACGCCCACGTTGTCGGCCTCACCGCCACCCCCGGCAAGCAGACGTTCGCGTTCTTCCGCCAGAACCTGGTCTCCGAGTACACCTACCCCCAGTCGGTGGCGGACAACGTGAACGTGGACTTTGATATCTACCGAATACGAACGGAAATCACGGAGCAGGGCGGCCACATCGATGCCGGCACCGTGGTTCCTAGGGTGGACCGCCGTACCCGCGCGCGCCGGCTCGAGGAGCTCGACGAGGACCTCGACTACACGCCGGGACAACTGGACCGCGCGGTCACCTCCAGCTCCCAGATCCGCCTCGTGCTCGAGACCTTCAGGGACCGCCTCTATACCGAGATCTTCCCGGGCCGCTCCGAGGTTCCGAAAACCCTGATCTTCGCAAAGGACGACAACCACGCGGAGGACATCGTCCGCACCGTGCGCGAGGTGTTCGGCAAGGGAAA
>JAAZBW010000471.1 GCA_012513625.1 Actinomycetales bacterium
AGGGAGGAGCACATGCCGGGCGTGAGGTCGAAGACGGACACCTCACCCTCGTCCGGGTTGGCTGACTGCGGCGCGGTGGGAGCCCCAGAAGGCGCTGCGGTGGCGGCGGACTCGGTGGCCTGCGCCTCGGTCTGCGTGACAGTGGGCGTTCCTGCTGTACATGCGGTCAGAATCACAGTGGCGGCTGCGGCCACGCCGATCAGGTGGGTTCTGTTTCTCATGGGCGCTCCTCGGGACGTGCCTCGATCTTCCTTCCCCACAGACGACGGCGCAAGGACCGCAGCGCAGGCGGCATGTGGCGGCGACCAGTGTGGAAGGGCACGGCTGAGGGGCGCGCAGCGGTCCCTTGGTGATTCCGGGGCTCTTGGCTCCGCAGTCGGGGTGACAGGATTTGAACCTGCGACCCCCTGCTCCCAAAGCAGGTGCGCTACCAAGCTGCGCCACACCCCGGGGTCGATGGGCAGTCTAGAGGACTTCCGGAGGGCGTTCGACGCACTCGAAATCACTCGGTAGACTCATCCAGCCGGTCGCGCGAATAGCGCAGCCGCACGCGGGTGTAGCTCAATGGTAGAGCCTCAGCCTTCCAAGCTGATAGTGCGGGTTCGATCCCCGTCACCCGCTCCGCTCCGGCCCCCGGCCGGGTGAAGTCCCCAAGTCAAACGGAGAAGCACACTGTGAAGAGCGCCGTCGAGCACCTCGAGCCCACGCGGGTCAAGATCACGGTTGAGACCCCCTACGAGGAGCTCAAGTCCGAGATCGATGCCGCCTACAAGGCGATTGCCAACCAGGTTTCCGTTCCCGGATTCCGCCGCGGCAAGGTCCCTGCCCGCATTATCGATCAGCGCGTTGGGCGCAGCTCGGTGATCGAGCAGGCCGTGAACGAGGCGGTGCCGGAGCTCTACCGGGAGGCCGTCACCGAGGCCGGCGTGAGGGCGCTCGGACAGCCGGAAATCTCGGTGAGTGAGGTCCCGGCCGTGGAGGGCCCGCTCGGCGGCCAGCTCGTGTTCACCGCCGAGGTGGACGTGCGGCCCGAGATCCTGCTGCCCCCGATGTCCACTATCAACCTTGAAGTGGACTCCACCGAGGTCACGGACGAGGACGTGGAAGAGCGTCTCGCCTCGCTGCGTGAGCGCTTCGGCACCCTGGTACCCGTGGAGCGCGCTATCGAGGACGGCGACTTTGTGGTGATTGACCTGACCGCCACCGTTGACGGCGACGAGGTCGAGTCCGTTTCCGGCATCTCCTACCAGGTGGGCTCAGGAAACATGATCGACGGCCTCGACGAGGCCCTTACCGGCGCCGCTGCGGACGAGGAGAGGGCGTTCACCTCCAAGCTGGCCGGTGGCGAGTATGTGGATACGGACGCCGAGGTGACGGTGAAGGTCCTCGAGGTCAAGGAGCGTGAGCTCCCTGTGGCCGACGACGAGTTCGCCCAGCTCGCCTCCGAGTTCGACACCATTGATGAACTCCGTGAGGACCTCCGCAACTCCGTGGCAGGGGATGCTGGCCAGAACCAGGCCGCGCAGGCCCAGGGCAAGCTCATGGACTTCCTCCGCGAGAATGTGGATTTCCCGCTCCCGCAGGGTGTGATCGAGGCTGAGGTCCGCTCCCACCTGGAGCAGGAGGGCAAGCCGCTGGACGACCCGCACGGGGACGAGGTTCGCGAGAGCACCACCGCGATGCTGCGCGACCAGCTCCTGCTCGATGTGATTGCGGAGCAGTACGAGGTGCGTGTGGAGCAGGA
Source organism: Actinomycetales bacterium (assembly GCA_012513625.1). Taxonomy (GTDB): domain Bacteria; phylum Actinomycetota; class Actinomycetes; order Actinomycetales; family Actinomycetaceae; genus JAAZBW01. Next base: position 1,745 of record JAAZBW010000471.1, read on the forward strand.
CGAACTCCTCCAGTTCCTCTTCACCGCTGCCCAGCAGTACGGTGCAGACCCCTCGCAGTTCATCCAGGCAGCCGACAAGAATGGCCAGATCCCGGCGTTCGTGAGCGAGGTGGCCCGTAACAAGGCACTCGCCACAGCGCTGCGGCACGTGGAGGTCAAGGACGTGAACGGCGCCGCCGTTGACCTCTCCGAGTTCATTGGGGAGGACACGGAGGAGGAGGCTGCCCTCGCCGCCAAGGTGGAGGAGGCAGCGAAGGCATCCAAGGCGCCTGCGAAGAAGGCTTCCACCAAGAAGGCTTCGGCCAAGAAGAAGGCTGAGGACACCCCGGCAGACGACGCTCCGGCCGATGACGCCCCGGAAGAGGACGCTCCCGCGGAGGACGCCCCAGCCGAGGACGCTCCCGCGGAGGACGCTCCGGCCGAGTAGCGACGATTGCGCATGGGCCGGGTGCTCCCAGATCTCCTGGGGCATCCGGCCGCCGCATTTTCGGGCCGTCCACCATCGTGCGCCGGTAGCGAAAAGAAGGCTGGCGGGGACTTCCTCCGGCCGGGTGGGCGTTAGTTTGGGCAGTAATCGCACGACGAAAGGGACACCCCACGTGACTGAGCTCCACAACCTGGAGAGCGGCGATTCGCGCTATGGCCTCCAGGACAGCATCTACAACCGCCTGCTCAAGGAGCGGATCATCTGGCTGGGCTCGGAGGTGCGTGACGAGAACGCCAACGCCATCTGTGCCCAGATGATGCTCCTCGCAGCCGAGGACCCCGATAAGGACATCTACCTGTACATCAACTCCCCGGGTGGCTCCATCACGGCGGGTATGGCCATCTACGACACAATGCAGTACGTGCAGCCGGACGTGGCCACCGTGGCCACCGGGCTCGCGGCCTCGATGGGGCAGTTCCTGCTGTCCTCCGGCACGAAGGGCAAGCGCTACGCCACGCCCCACGCGCGCATCATGATGCACCAGCCCTCGGGCGGCATCGGCGGCACCGTGACGGACATCCGGATCAACGCCCAGCTGATCCTCGATATGAAGAGGGTGCTCGCCGAGCTCACGGCCGAACAGACCGGTAAGACGATCGAGCAGGTGGGATCGGATGGGGACCGTGACCGTTGGTTCAACGCCGAGGAGGCGCGGGACTACGGGTTCATCGACCACGTGGTCCAGTCCGCACGCTCCGTCACCGGCACCGGTGGCCTCACCGGCACCGGCCCCAATGGCGAACCCGAGAACCAGAAGAACTGACGAGCGGAAAGGAACCGTTTCAATGACTGACTTCACCCCGCTCGCCCGCGCAACCTTTGGTGGCGCGGCCCCCGCCACGCCGTCGAGCCGGTACATCCTCCCGCAGTTCGAGGAGCGCACCCCCTACGGCTTCAAGCGCCAGGACCCGTACACCAAGCTCTTCGAGGACCGGATCGTGTTCCTCGGCGTGCAGGTGGACGACGCCTCCGCGGATGACGTGATGGCCCAACTGCTCGTACTCGAGTCGCAGGACCCGGACGGCCTCATCACCATGTACATCAACTCGCCGGGTGGCTCGTTCACGGCGCTCACCGCGATCTACGACACGATGCAGTACATCAAGCCGCAGATCCAGACCGTCTGCCTGGGCCAGGCCGCCTCCGCGGCGGCCGTCCTCCTGGCGGCCGGTTCTCCGGGCAAGCGCCTCGCGCTTCCGAACGCCCGAGTGCTCATCCACCAGCCGTCCATGTCCGGCAACGGCTACGCGCAGGCCTCGGACATCGAGATCCACGCGAACGAGATGATCCGGATGCGGGAGTGGCTCGAGGAGACCCTTGCGTTCCACTCCGGCCAGAGCGTGGAAACCGTTCGCGCGGACGTCGAGCGTGACAAGATCTTCACCGCCCAGCAGGCGCACGAGTATGGCTTGGTGGACCAGGTCCTGGAGTCCCGGAAGTCCGTCCAGATCGTCCGGTCCTAGACCGGCCCGGGAGCAACCCGATTTCGGCCCGGCGCGGCGCAATCTCCGCCACGCCGGGCCGAATTGGGTTGTGATCGGACCCCCGGGCGCAGATGATGGTGGCAACGCCGAACCGGATGAATGCACGCAGGGTGTGAGGACGGGGACGGACGTGAGAGAGAAGGTGACGTGCGAGCCGACGGCGCGGAGCTGCTGAAGTGCTCTTTCTGCTCGAAGAGCCAGAAGCAGGTGAAGAAGCTCATCGGGGGCCCCGGTGTGTACATCTGCGACGAGTGCATCGAGCTCTGCAACGAGATCATCGACGAGGAGTTGCGCGGCAGCGAGGAGAACTTCTCCCTCGATGAGCTTCCCAAGCCGCGGGAAATCCACGACTTCCTCTCGGAATACGTGATCGGACAGGACTCGGCGAAAAAGTCCCTCGCGGTGGCGGTGTACAACCACTACAAGCGCATCCGCACGGAG
>JAAZBW010000472.1 GCA_012513625.1 Actinomycetales bacterium
ACGCCGGGAATCAGCCGCACGGGCACCAGACCTTGCCTCCCGGCTTGTAGCAGCGGGGACCGTTGTATCCCGGTGGCGCGCTCCCGTGGGCATAGCACCCGCTCGGAACGCTTGACACACTTGGAGGACTCGACCCGGAGGGGGAACTCGATCCGGAGGACTGCCGCGGCTGGGCCGCGGCTTCTTCTTGCTGACGAGCCCGCTCCTGGGCGACCCGTTCTGCCTCGGCGGCGCGACGCTCCTCCTCCTCAGCCAGGCGCTTCTGCTCAGCCTTCCAAGCCTCGTGGGAGCTCTCGACGCCGGATCGCGCGGGTGCGAGACAGGCCTTCGCGGTCTCGATCTCGTTCACCGCCGCCAGGATGGAATCGGTCCCCTGACCTTCCACATTCAGGTCAGCAACGCCTGCGGTGGCAGCGAGACAGGCTGAAATCTCCGCTCTGGTGGCATCATCAAGAACCTCGCCCTCGGTGTCATTGAACAGAGCTTGCGCCGCTTCGGACTCCAAGACTGTCTCGTCCCTCACACCACGGAACGAAATGAGGGCCCTGACATTCTCGTCAAGTTTCTCGTGGTGGTGTGAGGCAGCGCCAACCGCGCATCTGAGAAATCCTGTCGCGGCGACAGCGCTGTAGTGATGATCCTCGTCATCCCCAATGCTTGGTACCGCGGCAATCAGGGTCGTGAGGTTCTCGACCTCCTCCTGAACCTGCTCCCTCAGTCCGGCAGCCGTGGGGTAGTTGGTCGATTCCTCCAGAAGTTCCTCGGCGGACTTCAGCTCCCGCTTGGCTGACTCGGCGGCAGCGTCAACTACCTGGCGTGCATCCTCCGCGCGGGACTCCAGCTCCTCCTGGCGTTCAGTCCCCACTGCAGCACGGAGCACGTCTGATCTCGCTGTCGCATCCGCATCGCCCCGGGAGTAGCCCGCTCGGTATGCCAGCCAGGCAGCTAGCAGCATGAGGACTAGCGCAATCAACACTGCTGCTATCCATCGGGAGGGTCGTGACTGATTCTCTTGGGTTGTATCCGTGCTTGTCATCTGTCCTGCTCAGAAATCGTTGCCCCGCTGTGGTGCATGGCCAACTCGTGGCGTGGGTGCCGTTACCGCTGGTCAGGCGGCTAACTCACCACCATGGTATCCATCGGCCGTCCTTCCCGGATGCGTACTGACCACCACTTCAAACCGGCCAGCAGCATGGGGGGATGTCATTGCGACTCCGCCCGTATTTGGAGCTTCGATTCGGCCGAACTGGCGGCGGCGGCTGTCTAGCGTGGAGGGGCGGCGTGAGCCGCCTGTCGAAGGAACGTTCGTGCTTGAAGTCTTCTTTGTGATCGTCGCAGTGGTCCTCGTCATGTGGATGAGCAGCCGCCGGAAGATCCGCCGCCGGATTGCCAAGGCGACCACCAGGGTAAGCCGCCCAACACCCCACGTAACGCGCCCCGCGAGCCGGCCCGCGCCGTCGGAACGGGAGGGCAGACCAACGTCGTTGATGCTGGAAGGCGGGGGCACGTCGTCGCCCAAGCAACGCATCTACGCAACGCCGCGCCCGACGCCGAGGGTGGAACCAACGGCACCGGGACGGACGGCGCCAGCGACACGAACGAGGCCGACGGAACCGGGCGGACCCCTGTTTTCCTTCGCTGAACTCGGCGGTGGGAGGAGCCGCTATCGCCACAACGGGCCCTTCGCCATCATCGACGTGGAGACCACAGGTTTCTCACCGCGGAAGGGCGACCGGGTCATCGAGATTGCGATCGCGCGGGTCAATTCTTCGGGCCGCATCGAGGACGAATACTCGACGCTGATCAACCCGGACGGCCGGGATACCGGCGCCGTCTCGATCCACCGGATGACGAACGAGATGGTGCGTGGGGCGCCCCTCTTCGGAGACGTGGCCAGCGAGATCCTCAGCCGGATCGACGGCGCCGTGGCGGTGGCGCACAACGCGAACTTTGAGGAGCGGTTCCTCTCGGCCGAACTCTCTGGGGCGGGCGTGGCGACGCCGACGCTCCCGGCACTGTGCTCGCTCTGGCTTGGACGCCGCACCTTCGATACGCCCAACCACAAGCTTGCGACGCTCGCGGACTTCGTGGGCGTGGAGTTCCTGGACGCCCACGCGGCACTCGGTGACGTGCGCGCGGTGGCGGGGCTACTGCCGGTGATGCTCGATCGTCACGGTGGGGAACTGAGCTACCAGCACTCGCCCGGTGTGGACCTGCGGGGTGACCTGCCGCGGGGCCGTGATCCGGTGGTGCGTCCTGTGGGTGGGCCGCGGAGTTCGCCGGTGGTGCCGCGTGCGGTTGTGAGTGCGGCGGTGATTCCGCCGCCGCGGCCGGAGCGGAGCAGGCCGTCGGTGGCGGCGGCAGCGGCCGCGAGTGCTCCCGCGGGGAAGGCCAAAGCAGTGCGGCGTTGCGGCCACTGCCGCCAACCAGGGCACTACCGGAGTACCTGTCCCGAGCTGAGGTGAGCCAGGTGGGTCTCCAAACCGACCGTGCGATGCAGGGTGTCTTGACGAATCGGACCTGTGCGTCAATCAACACTGATTCGGGGTAGTTGGCGGCCGCCAAACTCGCTAGAATGAATAGCGAGAGGAGGTCTATTCAGATGACTATTGACATGGCACGGCTTGGAACGCGGATCCGGCGCACCCGCGAAGCAGCGGGCCTTTCGCAGACACAGGTTGCTGAGATGATCGGCGTCTCACAACCCACCTACTCCCGCCTGGAGACTGGGACCTCCCCCACTCTTGATGGCGGAGACTTGGTGCTCCTTGCCGACGCACTCGGCGTGCGCGCCGCGAGCCTCATCGGCGTGCAACAGATCGAGGAAGACGCGCGCATAGCGGCGCGGACGGATGGCAGCTCTGCCGCGATGGACTCCATGCGCGAGTACCTCTATGCCTACCTTGAACTTGACGCCTACCTCACGGACCGGGGAGTGGCGAAGTGAGTGTCGAGCGTGTGGCGCGAAATCGCGCCACACGCTTTCGGGAGGAGCACGAGCTCGGCAACGCCCCGCTGGGCGACCTGTTCGAGCTCGGGCTAACCACTCTGGGTATCGATGTGTTCAGCCGAGCTGTAGCGGAAGAGGAGCACGGACTCACGATCTCAGGCCGAGACGGCCGGAAGGCCATCATCGTCGCGGCTACGCCGCACTACATGCGGCAGCGCTCAAACATCGCACACGAGTTCGGGCATTTGCTCGCCGACGATCTCCAGACGCCAGATCGTATCCAGCCGGGCGTGCGGACCCGGGCAGAGACGCAGGCCGACGCATTTGCGCGACACCTACTCCTGCCGATTGCAGCGGTCTCTGGTGAGGGCGTACCGACAACGCGAGAACTCTCCGATCTTGTCCAGCGGTTCGAGGTCTCCCCGAGAATGGCGGCAATCCAGCTCTGCGAGGCGAAGCAGATCGACGAAGCTACCAAGAAGGAGTGGTCCACCTACTCGGCGAGAACACTCGCCACGCGGTTTGGATGGCTCGATCGGTACAACGAACTGAGCGCCACTTCCAAACTCGAGCGGGCGCCGCAACGGCTCGTTGCCCGCGCAATAGAGGGATACCTGGCTGGAGCCCTCAGCATCCACGAGGTCGCACAGTGGTACGGCAAGCCAGCGACGGAGATCATCGGTGAGGTGGGTGAGCCGGCTTCAGATCCGGATGCAGACGACCCTTGGGAACCCGCCGCGCCCCCACCGAAGCGCGATACGTCTGTATGAAGCTGATCATCGACGCGGGTCCGGCATTGAACTTCCTCGCAGTTGGCCAACAAAACATCTTGATCCAGGCAAGCGCCCACCACACTCTCCAGCTCGCAGCTCCCGAACGTGTAGACGCCGAGGTTGAAGGAAAGTGCCGAGACGAGCGATTTCGCCGCACCGGCGCACTCGGAACTTGGCGGACGCTTCGTGTTGCGGGCCGCATCGAGATCCTCAGCGATGCGATCGAGTCCGATCAAGTACTTGCTGCTGCCGTCACCCGCGTAGCCGGTCAGCCAGCATCCGAGCGGATGAGGGAGCGGAGAAGTCTCGGAGAGATTCTGGCAATAGCCCACGCATCAGGGCTCGCACAGCAGGGTCACCACGTAGTGCTCCTGATAGATGACTCCGATGGCCGACGCCGTTCGAAGGACGAGATCGCCTACCTCCAGCACAACACCGCGCCAGGATCCATCACGTTGTGGGGCACCCCGGGCGTTCTCGGAATGGCAGGAGCCCACCAGGGTTGGATCCTCGCTGACCGCACACCGGAGCAGGCATACGACCAGATGCGTGCATTCGACGACGGCCTGCCAGACCGAAACGGTCGCCTACTGCCACGCCCGTCCGCAGAAGCGTGACCGGGCATGCGGGCCAAGACGGACTGACTCAAGCCCAACGCCGAGGTGGGCCTGCGGACCAAGGCGAGCTCCGCCGTCGTCGGTGATCACCGACCCGAGCGGGAGGGGCCGAGGCCGCCCGTGGCAGCCAGCCCCGGCCGCAAGTCTTTGGCAATGTGAAGATCCGCCGGGTTGCGCATCGTTGAGGGGCTCGGGGGATGTGGTGACACGAGCGTAGGCCTTGTTGGCGTTTGGGTCAGGGCGTTTGTTGACAATGTCGCCACAGTTTCCAGCTTTTGGGCACACAGTCGGCGAGGTGGTGAGTTTGGTGGCTACATCTTCTCGCCGGGGAGGTTCGCTGCCTGTTTGAGCCAGGGCTTGAGCTGCGAGTAGCCGCGGGCCGTCTTCCTTGCGTTCCTTTGCGCTCATCTATCCATTGAGCGCCTGTGGGCGCGGGGTCGCACGATGGGGTCGAACTGGCAGGCCCTGCCGGCGCCGCCAGCCGCGGTAAGAATCATTGGGGAGGATGTTAGGGGCTAGACCTCTAACATCCTCCCCAATGATTCTGGACTGGACCCGGGAGCCACCCGGGGAGGAGTGTGGCCCGGCGGCCGTGGGCGGGGGCGCGCAGCAGTGGCCAGCGGCCGGCTGCCGTTTGACGTCCCGCGCTCGATGGCAGCGGTCGAGGCCTCCCGCCCGGACGTGCCTTTCGACACGGCGGACCCGCTCTTCCGCTTCGGCCACGGGCTCTCGCTCCAGGAGCACGGCGCGCAGTGAGCTGAACCCGGTGGGTGGCCCCTCTGCGGGGTCTATCGCTCGAGTTCTCCCCGGATGAAGGCTTCGACGCGGTCCCGGCCCTCGTCGTCGGGAAGCTGGTGTGGGGGTGACTTCATGAAGTACGCGGACGCGGAGGTGAGCGGCCCGCCCACTCCGCGGTCAAGGCCGATCTTCGCGGCACGCACGGCGTCGATGATGATGCAGGCCGAGTTGGGTGAGTCCCACACCTCGAGCTTGTACTCCATGGAGATGGGAACGCCGCCGAACGCCTCACCCTCCAGGCGCACAAACGCGAACTTCCGGTCGGTCAGCCAGGGCACGTGGTCGGAGGGGCCCACGTGGATGTCATCACCCACGATCGGGAGCCCCGCCGCCTCGAACTTCGCCGCCCACACCGGGTCGGAAGCGATGAAGACGGGCAGGGCGTTCACGAACGCGCAACCTGCGTCGATGGCCGCCTGCGCGTAGAAGCGGTCCGCCTCCTCCGAGCCGACCGGAAGATAGGAGACGACGACGTCCACGCGCGCGTGACATCGCGGATGTGGTACCCGCCGAAGTCCACGTGCATCAGCCCTGGGACCGTGTTCGTGGGGTCCGTGTCCCGGTAGTAGTGGAGGCCCTGCACGAAGGAGGAGGCGCACACCCGAGTGCTGAGAGCGAGCCATCGGGCGCCGATCGCGGTTCTGCCGCGTGGCTCAGCCGATACGCTCCGCTTCGATCGTGAAGTTCCAATCGCCAAGCCGGTCCACGAGGGTGTGGCCCATCGCCGTGGCCGGCGTGAGGACGCCTGCCGCGGCGGGAAGCCGGGCGGCGTCGAGCGCCAGGGCGAGGGCGCTCTGACCCAACATGACCGCGGTGCCGCCGTAACCCGGGTCCAGATCAGCGGCGACCGTGGTGCGGTAGCGAGCCCCCGTCGTCGTGGTGGAGGTGATCTCCATTCGGAACTCGCCCACCGCGCGTTGCTCGGCGGACGGGCCCTCTCCCGGTTTCGGCAGCATCCGATCGATGAGCGCACGGGTTGGGGCCCAGGCCATTCCCCCCACCAGCGCGCCGAGACCCGCTCCCATCGCAACCGCGCGCACGGCGGCCAGCCGGCCCGAACCCATATCGGTCACCTCGCGGTACCGCAGCCCACGGCCATAGGACCATTCGGTCAGGGTGTTGGACAGCCGGACGATTCGCGTGTTGTAGCCGGCCATCACGAACGGCCCGTGCCAGTGGCCCGTGGCGGGATCGCGCTCGGCGGGCACGAGGCTCCGGAGCGCGGACGCCGGCCCCGCGTCACTCGGTGGCGCCGCGGGTTCGTCCCTGCGCCGAGGACTGAGGGAGTAGGGATCGCGCAGAATGCGGCGGAGTCTCCGGTCCCGGCGCAGCGTGAGCGCCTGCTGACGGGCAGAGTCGATGGTGCCTCCGGAGAGGCCGCCCTTGAGGGACCGCACCACCAGCGTGGTCTCCTCCAGCGTGCCCTGACCGTCCGCAGCCGCACGCTGCGCAGTCAGGAAGACACCGAGATCGGAGGGGATCGAATCGAATCCGCAGGAGTGCACAATGCGCGCCCCGGTTTCCTCAGCGCGAGCTGCCACGTGATCCAGGGTCCAGCGGACGAACAGCGCCTCACCCGTGAGATCGGCGTAGTGAGTGCCTTCCTCGGCGGCGGCTCGGACGAGGTCCTTCCCGTAACGGAAGTAGGGACCCACGGTGCTGGCAACCACCGCCGTCCGCGAGGCCAGACTCCGCATCGCCCCGGCGTTCCCGGCCTCGGCCTCGATCAAATCCCACTCGCGGGCCGCACCCTCGAGGCCGTCCCGGACATCCGTGAGGCGCGCCAGCGAACGCCCGGCCAGCGCAATCCGAAGATCCGGTTCCGCGGCCTCGGCAAGGTGCGCCGCTACCAGGGAGCCGACGTAGCCGGTGGCACCGAACAGAATCACGTCGAACTCGCGCCCAGTCATTGGCCCACTGTGGCATGGCACGGCACGTGCCGCCGCCGGGCGCCCCACCTGCTCCGCGCCTACGCTGGAGCGGTACCCGCGCTATCGAGGAGGACGCCATGACCGAGAGCCCAAACTTCCGGCGGGACGATGAGGACATCCGCTCTGCCGACCCCGTTGGGGACGCGGCAGACCCCACCGTGGACGGCCTTCCCGAGGAGGGGGACCCCGCAGTGGTGGTGGCACCAAACCAGCACGGCATAGCTGCGGTGGTGCCGGGCACCAGCCCTGACTACGACGAGGCGGACGGCCCCGCTACCGACACCGCGGGCAACCCGCTGACACCCGAGGAGCGGGACGCCTCGGGAGATCACAAGCCCTTCGACTGATCACGCAGTCTCGCTCATGTGCGTGGCCGCGTTCGCGGTGACGGATTGCCACCCCTGGAGCACACCACTCTCATGTCACTTCCGCGCTGGACGCCCTGATCAGCTGCCGCTCACCAGCCCCCCGCCGCTCACCGGCCCGGCGCGGGCCGTGCGCACGGTGAATTGTGTGGCCCAGGTTGGCGTGCAGACTTTGGCCACACCGTCGATGGGGATTGGGCGGGAACTCAACCACACAGTCGGCGGAGGGGGAACGCGGCCCCCGACTTGTGCGGGCCGTGCGCACGGAAACTTGTGCGGGCCGCGCGACCGGAAACCCGCGCCTCAGTCCTCGATCACTACCGGCTGGACATCCAACCCATTGATACCGGTGAAATCCGCGGGATTGCAGGTGAAGAGCGGAAGGCCATGCGCGATGGCGGTCGCAGCGATGAGGGCGTCGTAGGCACGAGCAGCAGGCTTACGTCCTGCCGCTCGCAGGCTTGCGGCAACGCTCCCGAACGCACGAGCGGCAGCTGCATCGAACGGAAGAACGTCGAAGTCGGATTCGGCCTGCTGCAAATGCGCCTGCCGGGCCGCACGCTCCTGGTCATCAGTGGCCACGAGCGGCCCGACGGCGAGTTCGGCGAGCGTCACGGCCGTAATGACGGAATCATCCGGCAGTTGGGATGCATCGGTCACCTCGCCCAGGCGGATGACTGTTGACGTGTCGAGAACGCCGCGCTCGATGCTCACAGAGTTGGGTCCAGCACGGTGTCGATGTCACGGCGCAGCGCGTCAGGATCCACCCGGGGCAGCCGGCGACGCCGCTCAATCAGCTCGGCCGGAGGCGCACTGGGACGGCGCAGCGGAACAAGCTGCGCTGCCGGGGTGCCGTCACGGGTCACCACCATGGATTCGCCACGGGCCACGCGATCGAGCACCTCCCCGCCGTGGTTCCTCAGCTCTCGAACTGTCACAGTGCCCATATCGCCCACCGTATCACCGGTGATACATGGCGCGCTCGCGAGACCTGCCGCCAGGAGGCGCGGTGCGATATCATTAGCGGAAGGGGTGATATCCATGGCAGATCTACTCATTCGCAACGTCTCGCCAGAGACACTCAAGAAGATCGACGCCGCCGCCGAGCAGCAGGGCCTTTCGCGGGCTGCCTTTCTACGTCAGCAGCTCGATGCGATTGCAAACCCGCTCAGTCGGGTCACGATGGCGGAACTCAAGCGATCCGCCAGACTTGCCGAAGGAGCCCTCGATGAGGACCTGATGCGCGGAGCATGGGAGTAGCGGATGGCTCCCGTCCAGCGTTGGCTCATTGACAAGTCGGCACACGTCCGACTCCCACACTCACCGGACGCCGAGCTCTGGCTCTCGCGGATCCAGCGCGGACTGGTGTCGATCGCTCCCGTGACGCTTCTCGAAGTTGGATATTCCGTCACCAATGCTGAGCACTGGACAGCGTTTCAGACCACGCCACCCGTGGGGCTCATGCCGGTCCAGGGGCTCGACGCCCATGCGGAATCGCGCGCTCTGCAGGTCCAGGGCCTGCTGGCCCGACGTGGCCACCACCGCGCCGTCAAGATTCCGGACCTTCTCATCGCCGCCACCGCGGAAGCCGCTGGGCTGACGGTCCTTCATGTGGACAAGTACTTCGACCTCATCGCTGCCGTGACCGGACAGCCCGTGGAGAGGCTGACAGGAGACTTCTGACGGGCAACTGCTGACGGGCCGGGCGCGGCACCGAACCTGCCCCAACAGGACAACCTTCCCGGCCCCGCGCTCAACGGAAGATCGCCCACGCAAGGTGACTTCCGTCGTCGGGCCCGCCCGGACGCAAACTGGCCCGGCGCGGCTCCCGGTGCCTACGCCGCTGACCGGCCCCGCCGTCACTCACCGGCCTCCACGGCGCAACCCGGCCCGCCACGTGGCAACCGACGAACCAGACAGTTGCCTCCGAGAGATGTGCGAAATCGGCCTTCGCCGCGCCGTTCTCGGAGGCAACTGCCGTTGTCATGGGAGCAGGCGGAGCGGCTGAGAGGCGGAGAGGCCGGAGAGTCCGCGAGACAACGCCGCGGCGAGGCCGAGAGGCCGCGAGACGCCCCTCCACGCCTAGCCAGACCCGCAAACCCACCCGAATCCGCCCAAAACCCACTAATTACGGTGTGACCGAGCCGACAGAGAGGCCGCTCACAAACCATGGCAACCGCCTAGAACTCTGTATAACGAACTGGTTACGGTGAATTATCTGCATTTCGCAGCTGCGCCCCCGGCGCTCTCCAACCAAGGAAGTCGCTCGTGACCAGTAGTACCCAGAACACCTCCTTTGACGAGGCGTCGCAGTCCGCCGGCACCGAACAGGACGTCACCGCAACCGCCCCCGGGCGCACGCGGCCACGCTGGTTCCGCCCGGCACTCGCCGCCGCCGTCCTCGTTCCTGTCCTCGCCATCGGCGGAGGCGTGGCCGCTGCCGCGCACAAGACGATCGAGTTGGACTACGACGGCGACGTCTCGCAGGTCACCACCTGGTCCGGCTCCGTGGCCGGCTTCCTCGAGAAGGAGGGCATCGAACTCGCCGAGCACGATGAGGTCGCGCCCGGCCTGGACACGGCGCTCGACGAGGGCAGCGTGGTGGTGATCCGCGTGGCGCAGCAGGTGCAACTCGAGGTTGACGGCGAGACCACCACAATCTGGACCACCGCCGGCTCCGTCCAGGAGCTCATGGCCTTCATGTCCGCCTCCGGACGCGAGGCCTCCATCATGGCGAGCTCGCGTTCCATCATCGACGGCCGCGATCCGCTCGCCCTGCCCCTCGTGGAGGACGGCGACGTGCTGCTGGCCGTGGACGGCCGCGAGGAGACGCGCTATTTCGATGGCGCCACCTCCGTGCGCGACGCCCTCACCGAATTTGGCATCGAGCTGGGCGAGGAGGACGAGGTCTCCCTCGCCGCCGGCCCCGCCGATGAGGTGCTGTTGAAGGTCACCCGCATCTCCACCTCGGAGCGCACCGAGACCGCCGAGGTCGCGTTCGAGACCGAGACCCGCACTTCCGCCTCGATGTTCAAGGACCAGTCCAAGGTGATCCAGGCCGGCGTGGCGGGTGAACGCACCATCGTCTACTCGGTCCGCACCGTGGACGGCGAAGAGGTTGAGGTCACGGAGGTCTCCAACGAGCTCACGACCGCTCCGGTCACCAAGATCATCGAGCAGGGGACCAAGGCGCGCCCGGTTGCGGCGCCGGCAGCGTCGTCCTCGACGTCGTCCTCGTCTTCCGCCTCGTCCTCCAGTGGCGGCGGTGGTTCCGTGGGCGGCGACGTCTGGGCTCGCCTCGCGCAGTGTGAGTCGGGCGGCAACCCGTCTATCGTGAGCGCCTCCGGCAAGTACCACGGGCTCTACCAGTTCACGGTGGCCACATGGCAGTCGGTGGGCGGCTCCGGCCTTCCCTCGCAGGCCTCCGCCTCCGAGCAGACGCAGCGTGCGCAGGCCCTCCAGGCCCGCTCGGGCTGGGGCCAGTGGCCCGCCTGCTCCTCGAAGCTCGGCCTGCGGTAGACACTTAAGCGCACGCAACAACGGCACCGGGGCGCGGCCTCGGTGCCGTTGTTGTTGCTGGAGCTAGGACGCGTCCGGAGGTGTGCCCTCAGCGTTTGCGAGCACGGCGTCGATCTGGATCCGGGCTCCGCCGGGCAGTGCGGACACGCCAACGGTGCGGCGGGCGGGAGTGCCGTCCGGGAAGAACTCGCCATAGACGGCATCCACGGCGTCAAGATCGCCGAGGTCGGTGAGGAAGAGGTTCACCTTGACCACGTCCTCGAGCGCGTGGTCGATGCTCTCGATGATCGCGCGGATATTGGTGAGGCACTGACGGGCCTGGGCGGCGACGTCGCCGTCGACGATCTTGCCGGTGGCGGCATCGATCGGCAGCTGCGCGGACAGGTGGTTGTAGTGCGAGAACGCCACGGTCTGCGTGGACAGCCGGTCGCGCGGCGCGGCGTCCGTGTTCTTGGCCCAGATGACGAGTCCGTGCCGGTCCTCCACCTCCTGCGGGGGCGTGCCGTCCCCGTGCGAAACCACGGCCTCGATCTGCACGCGCGCACCCAGCGGCAGGCCGGCGGCCTCCACCACGGTTCGCGCGGGCATGTACCCGGCCGTCCGGGCGATCCCGGTGTCCGGGAAGAACGTGGAGTAGATGGTGTTGACGGCGTCCAGATCGGCGAGGTCCGTGAGGAAGATCGTGATCCGGACGATGTCATCGATCGGGACGTCGATTCCCGTGAGCACGGCCTTCACATTGGCGAGGCACTGGCGAGCCTGCTCGGCGGCGTCGCCGTCCACGATCGCACCCGTGGCGGGGTCGATCGGGAGCTGCGCGGAAAGGTTGTTGTAGTGCGAGAACGCCACCGTCTGGGTGGAACCCGGGAGGCGCGGTGCGGCGTCCGTGTTGTGCGCGACCTTGACGAGGTCGCCGGCCTGCGGCGCGTCCGGGATGGTGCCCTCCCCGTGGGAGAGGAGCGCGTCCACCTGGACCGCAGCGCCGAGAGGGAGGGCGGCCACGGCCACGGTGGTGCGGGTGGGCGCGTAGTCCGTGAAGTGGCCGGCGATCACGGCGTCCACAGCCTCGGCGTCCGCGATGTCGGTGAGGAAGACGGACAGGCGGACCACATCATCCATGACGTGGTCGATGCCCTCCACCACGGCCTTCAGGTTTGTGAGGACCTGCGTGGCCTGCTCGGTGATTCCACCGGTCACGAGCTCGCCGGTGGCGGGGTTGATCGGCAACTGGGCCGAGATGTTGTTGTAGTGGGAGAAGGCAACGGTCTGCGAACAGGGCCCAATTGGCTTCGGAGCGTTCTGCGGGTTTCGCGCCAGTACCGCGTTGTAAGCACCCATCTCGGCACACCTCTTTCGATCGTTCAGGTGGGAGACCGGCGTGGTCACCCGGAAGACGGCGGCCGGGTTGCCGCACGTCACACCCCCCGATTGCCGGCCTCGTTGGCGGAGCTGTGGCGAGAGGTACTACGAAATGTACTGTTCCCGCAGGCGGGGCGGGCCGTCTTGCCATTCGAGGTGGCAGGTGGGTGGCCGCCGCGTGGGTGTGCCCCCGTTTTCCCCGGTCCCGGCGTTCGTGTCAGCCCCCTCTGAGAGGCTGGAGGCAACCGTGGAGAGTGAGGCGCGCATGTTCGTGGCGGAGGGCAGGATCGGGTGGTCCGCATCGGACGTGAGCGCCGCTGCGGAGTGCGAGTACGCGCTCCTGCGCCAGCTCGATTACCGGCTCGGACGCGCCACCCCGATCGACGCGCGGGAGGATCCGCTCCTGGAGCACATCGCGCGCCTCGGCGATCGTCACGAGGCCGAGGTCCTCGCTCAGATGGAGCGCCACTCCCCCGTCATCCGGCTCAGCCACGCCAGCCCGCCCCTCACGCACGAGTCCCGCACCGAGGCCGCGGCAACCACGCTGGAAGTCCTTCGGGACGCGGGGGGTGCGGGAGACGTCGTCGTCTATCAGGCCGCCTTCTACGACGGTGAGTTCTTCGGCTACGCCGACTTCCTCGAACGCACCCCGGACGGGTGGCGGGTGTGTGACGCCAAGCTCGCCCGCGAGGCCAAGCCGCACGCGTTGCTGCAGCTCGGCGGGTACGCGGCGCAGCTCGAGGGGCTCGGCCTGCGCGTGGCCCCCACCGTCTCGCTCCTGCTCGGGGACGGCCGCCGTGAGAACTTCCGCACCTCGGACGTGGTGCCGGTCTTCCGCGAGCGCGAGGCCGCCCTGCGCACGTTGCTCACCACCCACCTCGACGGCGGAACCCCCCTTGCGTGGGGCGATGACGGTGGCGCGGTGGCGTGCGGGAGGTGCGCGGAGTGCGAACACGCGGCCACGCTGGCGAACGACCTGGTGCTGGTGGCAGGCATGCGGATGGACCAGCGCCGGAAGTTGCGGGCGGCGGGAATCGTGACTCTGGAGGACCTGGCGGGGGCGGCGCGGCGCCCGGACGGCATGGCGCGGGCGGTGTTCGAGAAGCTGCGCGCGCAGGCGCAGCTGCAGTGGCGGCAGCTTTCCGGCGGGGAGGGTGCGCCCGTGGAGTACGAACTCGTGGAGGCGGCTCCCGCCACACTCGCGCTCCTCCCGGCGCCCTCGGCAGGGGACCTGTTCTTCGATTTTGAGGGCGATCCGATATACCACGAGTCCGACCCCACGCGGATTGGGCTCGAATACCTGTGGGGAATGATGGACCCGGCCGGTACGTACCGGGCCCTGTGGGCGCACAGCCGCGCGGGTGAGCGCCTCGCGTTCCGGCAGTTCATGGGGCTCGTGGCGGAACGGCGGGCCGCGTACCCGGACATGCACATCTACCACTACGCCGCCTACGAGGTGAGCGCGCTGAAGCGAATCGCCATGAGGTACCAGCTGCTCGAGAAGGAACTCGACGATCTGCTCCGTTCCGAGGTGTTCGTGGACCTCTACGCCACGGTGAGGGGCTCGGTCCGAGTCTCGGCCCCCTCGTACAGCATCAAGAAGCTCGAGCCCCTCTACATGGGCGAACACCTCCGATCCGACGGCGAGGGTGCCGTTGCGGAGGGCGCCGACTCCGTGGTGGCGTACCACGAGTTCCGTGAGATGCGGGGCCGCG
>JAAZBW010000473.1 GCA_012513625.1 Actinomycetales bacterium
AAGCTGACGATCCCACGACCGGACCCGAGGCGGAGTGATGCTCGCCGTATCCGGGCTGTCCTTCAGCTATCGCAAGGGTGGGGAGGAGCTGTTCGGGGGGCTCGATTATGAGTTCGCACTGGGGAAGACGACTGCTGTGACGGGAGCCTCCGGCAGGGGGAAATCCACCCTGTTGTACCTGCTCGGGCTGATGCTGCGCCCCTCCCGGGGCCGGATCATGATGGATGGTCGTGACCTCAGCGGACTTGCGGATGCGGAGCGGGCGCGAATGCGTGCCACCGTGTTCGGGTTCATCTTCCAGGACGCGTCACTGGACCCGGCCCGCACGATCCTGGATTCCGTGATCGAGCCGGCGTTGTACGCCGGCGAGCGGCGTGGCGTGGCACGGGCCCGGGCGGGAGGGCTACTGGAGCGGGTAGGGGTGTCGTTCCGTACGGACCACCGGCCGGGAGAGATCTCTGGCGGCCAGGCGCAGCGGGTGGCCGTGGCACGCGCGCTGGTCAACGGCCCGGCGGTGATCCTGGCCGACGAACCCACGGGCAACCTGGATCACGAGAACGCCGGCTCGATCCTGGACCTGCTGGGTGCGGCCGCCCGGGAGGGGTGCTCGGTGATCGTGGTGACACATGACCCATTCGTGGTGGACCGGTGTGACACGGTGCTCGCGCTGTGAGGATCCTCGAACTGCTCCGTGAGGTGGCCGCGGCCACGTGGGCGCAGAAGATCCCGGCCCTCATGGTGGCTCTTCTGACCGGGGCCATGTGTGTGACCACCCTGTTGACTGTGGGACGCTCCGCGGCCGCCGAGGAGCAGGTGGCCGCACGGATGGAGAGTGCCGGCTCCCGGGTCTCGATCGTCCATCCCCCACCGGGTGAGGCGCTGGTAACCCCTGCCGCTGTGGCCCTGATCGGGGGGATCTCCCACGTGGAGAGTGCTTACGGGCTCGGAGCCGCGCGGGACATGGGCGCTGGGGCCCGCCGTGGGGAGGGACCCACGATCCCGGTACGGGAGTTCGCCGGGGATCTGGGGGACGTGGCCGAACTCACCACCGGGCGCTGGCCGCGGGCGGGTGAGGCCCTGGTGACGGAGGAGTCCCTACTGGCGCTCGGTTTCGACGGGCCCACGGGCTACCTGGCCGACGGGCACCGGGAGATCCCCGTGGTGGGCACCTACCGGGCCCTGCCCACCGGCGAGCGGATTACCAACGGCGCTGTGGTGGCCTCCACTCGCAGCGCGCTCGACTACCTGGTGGTGATCGCCGATGATGCCACCCGAGTTGGCGCTTCCGTCTCCTCTGCCCTGCAGATCCTCGCACCCCGCGGCATGAGCCAGTTGCGTATCGAGTCTCCCGAGGCACTGGCCGCCGTCCAGGAACAGATCGCCGGAGACCTCGGTGACTACTCCCGCAGTCTGCTGGGAGGCGTGCTCGTGGCCGGATCTCTCCTGATCGCCGTGGTGGTACTCGCCGACGTGCTGATCCGCCGGGCGGACATCGGGCGCCGCCGTGCACTGGGAGCCACCCGCGGGGTGATCGTGACCCTCGTGGCCGGCCGTACAGCCATCCCGGCCCTCGCCGGAACCCTGACGGGAACCGCGGCGGGAGTGGCCCTCGCCGCCCGCATGGGGGCCGCTCCGCCACTCGAGTTCGGCCTCGCCGTCGCCATCCTCGCCGTCCTCGCCGCCCTCACCGCCGCCATTCCACCCGCCATCTTCGCTGCCCACCGCGACCCGGTCGCCGTGCTGCGCACTCCCTGAGCACGCGGGCCGTAGGGCGGACGGCCCGGAGGCGGCTGTCGCCCCAGTTCTAGAATGGCCGCATGCTACGCCGAACCGATCTCAGGGAATCCCGCGTCTCCTCCGCCGAACTCGCCGCGCTCATGCCGCGTGCCACGGTGGACATCCATGCGGCCCTCGAGGCCGTGACCCCGCTGATCGCTGACGTGCGAGAGCAGGGCGAGGCCGCGCTCCTGGACCAGGCCGAGCGATTCGACGGTGTGCGCCCCGCCTCCATCCGGGTGCCGGAGGAGGCCATCACCGCCGCCCTCGAGGGACTGGATCCCGCGGTGCGCGAAGGCCTCGAGATTGCGATCGCGAACATGCGCATCGGCCACGAGGCACAGCTTCCGGAGGAACGCCGCACTGAGGTGATCCCGGGCGGCTTCGTGGAGCAGCGCTGGATCCCGGTGCGCCGGGTTGGCCTCTACGTGCCCGGCGGCCTCGCCGTCTACCCCTCGTCCGTGGTGATGAATGTGGTGGCCGCCCAGGTGGCCGGCGTCCCGGAACTGGCGGTCACGAGCCCGGCGCAGGCCGAGTTCGACGGCCTGCCCCACCCCACGATCCTCGCAGCCTGCGCCCTCCTGGACGTGACCGAGGTATATGCGGCCGGCGGCGCCGGCTCGATCGCCATGTTCGCCTACGGCGCCCGGAACAGCGCCGGCGCGGTGATCTGCGAGCCCGTGGACGTGGTCACCGGACCCGGCAACATCTACGTGGCCGCCGCCAAGCGCGCCGTGATGGGGACCGTGGGCATCGATTCCGAGGCGGGCACCACCGAGATCGGCATCATCGCGGACGAGACCGCGAACCCCACCTACGTGGCCCTCGACCTGATCTCCCAGGCAGAGCACGATCCTGCCGCGGCCTCCGTCCTCATCACGGAATCCCAGGAACTGATCGGCAGGGTGGACGCGGAGCTCGAGCGCCTCGTACCCACCATGAAGCACGCCGAGCGGATCCACACCGCGCTCACGGGACCGCAGTCCGGGGTGATCCTCACCCGGGACCTTGCCCAGTCCGTGGAGGTGGCGAACGCGTACGGGGCCGAACACCTTGAGATCCAGACTGCGGACCCGCAGGCCGTCTCGCGCGAGATCCACAACGCGGGCGCCATCTTCCTCGGCGACCACTCGCCGGTGCCGCTGGGAGACTACGTCTCCGGCTCCAACCACGTGCTCCCCACCGGCGGCACGGCCCGGTTCGCCTCCGGGCTCGGCGTGCAGGCGTTCCTCAAGTCGGTACAGGTGATCGACTACGACGCGCCCGCGCTCGCCAAGCTCGCGGCGCCGCTGCGCGCCCTCGCCGTGGCGGAGGACCTCCCGGCCCACGCGGCCGCCGTGGACGCCCGTGGGTAGCGGGGGCGCACCGAACCTGCCGCTCCGCCCGGGGCTCGAGGGACTCGAGCCCTACGGGGCGCCGATGCTGCAGGTTCCCGTGATCCTCAACGTCAACGAGAACCCGTACCCGCCCGCTCCGGAGGTGATCGCCTCGATCAGGGATGCGGTCACCGAGGCGGCGGGCACCCTGAACCGCTACCCGGACCGGGATTTCGGTGCGCTCCGGAAGGACCTCGCCGACTACCTCGCGATCGAGTCCGGAGTGCGGATCCCCGTGGACGAGGTCTGGGCCGCCAACGGCTCCAACGAGGTGATGCTCCACCTCCTGCAGGCCTTCGGCGGCCCCCAGCGCACCGTGCTCTCGTTCCTCCCCACCTATTCCATGTACCCCGAGTACGCGCGGGACACCCTGACAGCCTGGGTCACCGCGCCCCGCCGGCCCGACTTCACGCTCGACCCCGACGATGCCGCGCGCCAGGTCCGCAAGGTGCGCCCCGCCGTCGTCCTCCTGGCGAGCCCGAACAACCCGACGGGTACGGCCCTGCCAGCCGAAGACCTCGTGACGATCCTCGAGGCCGCGCGCGGGGGCGGTCCGGACGGGACGGACGCGATCGTCGTCGTCGATGAGGCGTACGGCGAGTTCCGGCGGGAGGGGACCCCCTCCGCGCTCGAACGACGCGAGGAGCACCCGCACCTCGTG
>JAAZBW010000474.1 GCA_012513625.1 Actinomycetales bacterium
CGGACAACTCCCGCGTGGTCCCACAGCGCCCGGCGGGCCGCGGCCAGGAGGGGAGAGGGGTCGTCATCGCCGTCGAGGGCGAGGGGGGCAGGGGTGGCGGGTGAAGTCGGTTCGCAATCGGCCGCGAGGGCGGCGGCGCGCCGGCCGGCGCGGCGGCCGAACACGATGCAGTCGGTGAGCGCGGCGCCCCCGGGCCTGCCGGCGCCGAACACTCCGCCGGTGCATTCGCCCGCGGCCAGGAGGCCGGGCACCGAGGTCTGGCCCTCCGCGTCGATGGCGATTCCTCCGGGGGTGTAGTGTGCCAGGGGAGCGGCAGGGACTAAGCCGGGCGGGGCCTCGGCGCCGAAGCTGAGCCCACGGGCCTCGGCCAGGCGGGGCTCGTCCCAGTCCACCCCGGTGAGGTCCAAAGTCACGTGGTAGCGGGGCCTGTCGGCCACCGGTGCTGCGGCGTGGCGCGCCCAGACTTGGGCCAATTCGCCTCGCCCCACGATGGCTCCCGTCTCGTCCACGAGCCTCCCGGCAGCGAGGATCGGGGAGCAGTTGAGGGCGTCGAAGGGCTCATGCCCCCAGATCAGGCCCAGATCGTGGAAGCTCACCACATCCATGTCGGTGAGCCTTGCGCCGGCGCGGCGGGCCATGGCGGCGCAGTCGCCGGTGGTACGGCCCGGATTGTCGTGCCACGGGTACACGGCCGCGTGGCCTCCGCCGCAGAGCACCACGGCCCCGGCGGCGATGGCCACCGTCTCGCCGCTGTCCGGGTCCAGCGCCACCGCGCCGCGGCAGGTGCCGCCTTCCACGGTGAGGTCGTAGACCGCCAGGGGCCAGCGCAGCGTGGCGCCGAGGCTTTCGGCTGTGGCCGAGAGCGGGCGCGTTAGCGCCCTGCCCCGCCATTGCCCGGACTGGTCCACGAGGATCTGGCCGTGACGCTCCTGGAACTGCACTCCGAACCGGCGCAGCTCCAGGAGCTCTTGGCCACTGTCCTGAGCGAGCACGCGGCGGAGCTGCGGGTTCCCCCGGTCCTTCGCCTTCTCGCGCAGGCGCTGGAGGTACTGCTCGGGGGTGGTGCCCCCCACGGCGCCGGAGGCGGCGCCCCAGATGGCGGCGGTGCAATTGTCCTCGCCCACCCGGGTCTTGGAGACCAGCAGCACGCGGGCGCCGGCCTCCGCGGCGGCCACGGTCGCCCGTAGACCCGCCAGCCCGCCACCGACGATGAGCACATCCGTCCGCATCTGCTCCATCAGGCACCACTCCATCTGCAGCGGCCGCGGGGCCTGCTGCCGGATAATCGTCTTGCCGACGCCCGGTGGGTTTCCCCTTGCATGATGCCCGCGTGGGGGGAGGCGCCGCCGTTCACCTCTCTCCGCCCGCGAAGCGGGCGCCCGGGAGCGTCGGCCGATCCTGCTGGTCGCTTGCGGGTGAGGGGGAGAGCCACCCGGCCCACATCGGGGGCTGCCGTTGGGCGTTGGCCGTCTGCCGTCTGTCGCAGCCCTCTCCCCCACGCCCCGCCGTCATACAAGGGGAAATCCACCCCACC
>JAAZBW010000475.1 GCA_012513625.1 Actinomycetales bacterium
CCACGCAAGTCTGTGGGGAACCGGCTCAATCCGCCCGTGAAGCTCGCCACCGTGGCCACCTACCTGAACCGGATCTTCCACAAGCACCAGGAGACCGGCCGCTCGGTCACCACCTACCAAGACGCCGTACGGGAGGCCGTGCGGGACGGTTACCTGCCGCGGCCGGACGACTATGTGAGTTAGGTGCCGGAGGCCGCGGGGTGCGGTCCGGCGGGCACTCGGAGCCGTTAGACTTCACGGGCGCGCGGACGCCCCAAACGGTTGATGCGCGCTCGGGAGGGCTGTCCGAGAGGCCGAAGGAGATGGTCTTGAAAACCATTGTGCGGCAACGCACCAAGGGTTCGAATCCCTTGCCCTCCGCACGGTAGCGCCGGCGCCGCCCGGTCTGGGGCCGCTTTGCCGCCGACGAGGCCGGGCGGGTAGCCTTGGGGCGTTACTGGGAGACGTCGCATAGTGGCCTAGTGCGCGGCCCTGCTAAGGCCGTAAGGGGACTTCCCCTTCGTGGGTTCAAATCCCACCGTCTCCGCCGCTCAGGCACTGGGATCCCGAGAGTTCCCTGGTTTGGACCTCGCCCCCAGGTCATTCCGCGCCCCTCTGTTTCGGAGATCCTGTAGAAGGTATGACGTACGAGGGGTGCCCAAACGGTTGACGGCCACCGTATATTGTCCCGTAGCGTTCCCCTCTGCACAGCAGCAGTGCGCACGCGCCTGTCCTGATAACCCACGGATTGGAGCCGCCGTGAGCTCGCCAGACCCAACCGCCGCAAACCTCCGCGAGAGTGACTTCGACGAGGAGGAGCCCTCAGCTGCCCAGAGCATCGTGAACCGCCGTACCATCGGCCTGGTCCTCGGTGTGGCCCTTGCGACCCTCGTCTACTTCCTCATGCCGGGTGATTACTCGGACGCCGTGGCAGCAGCCGGCGGGGAGGAGTTCACTCCACATGCCCTCAAGGTGACGGCGGCTGTCGCCGTCCTCATGGGCACGTGGTGGGTGACGGAAGCGATTCCTCTTCCCGCTACGGCACTCGTGCCACTCGTTGCCTTCCCGCTCTCGGGAACCTCGGCCTTCGGCCCCACCGCCGCGCCCTACGCCAATGGCACGATCTTCCTGTTCATGGGCGGATTCTTCCTGGCGCTGGCAATCCAGCGGTGGAATCTGCACCGCCGTATTGCGCTCGGGATCGTGCTCCTGGTGGGAACCAAACCGAAGCAGTTGATCCTCGGCGTCATGATCGCCACCGGTTTCATCACCATGTGGGTGTCCAATACGGCCACCGCGGTCATGATGATCCCGATCGGGCTCTCGGTCCTCTCCCTCGTGTATGAGGGCGCCAGCACCAGCACCATCCTGAAGTCGAACTTCGGTAAGGCCATGGTCCTGGGAGTCGCATACGCCGCGTCCATCACCTCCGTGGCCACGCTCATCGGTACGCCGCCGAACGCCCTCCTCCGCGCCTACATACTGGAGAACCTCCCGGACAGGGAACTCAGCTTTGGTTCGTGGATGCTGTTTGCCACTCCGCTCGCGTGGATCTTCCTCTTCATCGGCTGGTGGCTGATGGTTAACGTGCTCTGGAAGCCGGAGATCACGGAGATCCCCGGTGGCAAGCCCCTCATCCAGAAGGAGTTCCGCGGGCTCGGCCCGATGTCCCGCGGGGAGAAGATGGTGGCCGTGGTTTTCGCGGCGGGCGCCCTCTCGTGGATCTTCCTGCCCAGCCTCTTCGATGTGTTCTCCGACGAACTGGTCGCGATGATCATTGCGCTCGTCCTCTTCATCACTCCGGTGTATGCCAGGGAGGGGGTCAACCTCCTCGACTGGTCCACGGCCAAAAACATCCCGTGGGACGTGCTGATCCTCTTCGGTGGAGGCCTCTCCCTCTCGCGCATGTTCACGGTCACCGGTTTCTCCCAGTGGATCGGTGAGCAGACCCAGGGCGTGGGTGTGTTGCACCCGATCCTGATCATCCTGATCGTGACCGTCATCGTGGTGATCCTGACCGAGTTCACCTCGAACACCGCGACTGCCGCGGCCTTCCTGCCCATCATGGGCGGCGTGGCCGGTGGCATCGGGGTGGATCCGCTCATGCTCCTGATCCCCGTGGCGCTCGCCTCCACGTATGGATTCATGATGCCCGCGGGTACGCCACCGAATGCGATCGCCTACTCCACGGGGTATCTGAAGATTACGGACATGATCAAGACAGGAATCTGGCTCAACATCATCGGAGCGTTCCTGATCACCCTGTTCGTGTACTTCTTCGCTCCGGTCGTGTTCGGCTTCTCGATCGGATAGCCCACAACCCGGGTCACCGGGTACGACGACGAACGGGTGCCGTGCCCTCGGGTGCGGCACCCGTTCGTGGTTCCCGGCGTCCGTCACGACGGCCGGGGTCATCCGGCGGGGGCGCTGCTGGTTGGGCGCGGGGGCTGCGGCTGCTTGCGGTGTGGATCGCGTCACGATCACCCCACGCGGTTGGATCGCCCTCCGGCGAACGAGTAATGTTGCTTCTTGCTGCGCCTGTAGCTCAATGGATAGAGCATCTGACTACGGATCAGAAGGTTGGGGGTTCGAGTCCCTTCAGGCGCGCAGAGTGAGGTCCCTCGGCGGAAACGCCGGGGGACCTCTTGTTTGTGCTCCCAGGGATCCCTTGCGCGCGTCCCGTCGAGCCGCACGGTCTGGGGCGGGAAAA
>JAAZBW010000476.1 GCA_012513625.1 Actinomycetales bacterium
CATCCGGGAAATGATGTAGCGTCCCGCGCTCCGGAAGCCCGCGAGGGCTTTGAAACCCCCGGGCCGCGTGATTGAATGATCACAGCCGTGTGATTCGTGCCGGATTTCCGAGTGTCGTTGGGGAAGACGCCCCTCGGAAAGGAGTCGGTCGATGAGTGGGAAGTACACCCGCGGTGTTGTTTTTGTGCACTCAGCGCCCCGTGCGCTCTGCCCGCACATCGAATGGGCGGTTGGTACTGCGCTGGGCCAGAGAGTTTCGTTTGAGTGGACCCAGCAGCCGGCCGTCTCCGGAATGGTGCGCGCCGAACTCAGCTGGGTGGGCCCCGTGGGAACCGGCGCCCGGCTCGCCTCGGCTCTCCGCGGATGGGCGCACCTGCGCTACGAGGTGACGGAGGACGCAACCCCCGGCAACGACGGCGGACGCTGGTCGCACACCCCCGAACTCGGCATCTTCCACGCCGTCACGGACGCGCACGGCAACGTGGTGGTGCCGGAGAACCGAATCCGTGCGGCACTCGAGCACGCTGACGACCTCGGCCGGCTGCGTCGGGAACTCGACCTCGCCCTCGGGCAGGCCTGGGACGACGAGTTGGAGCCGTTCCGCTACGCAGGCGCAGGCGCACCGATCCGGTGGCTCCACCGGGTGGGGTAGCAGTTCCCCCTGATCTGCAGTGGGGCTCAGGCGTTCCGGAAGACGAGCGCCACGTTGTGGCCGCCGAATCCGAACGCATTGTTGAGGGCGAACAGGTCGCCACTCGCGGGGAGGTCCCGCGGCACATCGCGTACGAGGTCCACCGGGAGGTCCGGTTCCGGGTCCGCCACGTTGATCGTGGGCGGCACCTTCCGGTGCTTGAGGGCGAGCACGGTGAAGATGGACTCGAGCGAACCCGCGCCGCCGAGCAGGTGCCCGGTCATGGACTTGGTGCCCGTGACGAGTACCTGGTCCCCGGCCACGCGCGAGACTGCCATCGCCTCCACAAGGTCGCCGGCAGGCGTGGAGGTGGCGTGCGCGTTCACGTGCACCACCTGTGAGCCCTCAATCCCGGCGTCAGCGATACCGAGCCGCATGGCGCGCTCCTGGCCGGCGCCGGTGGGGTCCGGGGGAGCCACGTCGTAGGCGTCCGCGCTCATGCCCACGCCCGAGACCTCGCCATAGATCCGCGCGCCGCGGGCATGGGCGTGCTCCTCGGACTCGAGCACCAGCACGCCGGCGCCCTCGCCCATCACGAAGCCGTCCCGGTTCACGTCGTAGGGGCGGGATGCCCCCTGTGGGTCGTCGTTGCGGGTGGAGAGGGCCTGCATCTTGGCGAAGAAGGCGAGCGTGGCCGGGTGGATGCACGCCTCGGTGCCACCCGCGATCATCACGTCCGCATCGCCCGAGCGGATCATGCGGGCCGCCCAGCCGATGGCCTCGGCCCCCGAGGCGCACGCCGAGACGGGCGCGTGAGAGCCTGCCTTCGCACCGAAGCGGACCGAGAGGTTCGCCGCGGGTGCGTTCGGCATCAACATGGGGACGGTGAGGGGGAGCACGCGCCGGGCTCCGCGCTCACGCACAGTGTCCCAGCCGTCGAGGAGGGTGTTGACCCCGCCGATCCCGGAGGAGGCGACGACGCCGAGTCGCGTCCCCTCCACCTCCGGGGACCCGGCATCGGCCCATGCCTCGAGGGCGGAGACCATGAGGAACTGCGTGGAGAGGTCCATCCGCTTGGTCTCGCGGACCGAGAGGACCTCACCCGGCGCACGTGCGACCGTGCCGGCAAACCCCACGGGGATTTCGTAGCGCTCCATCCAGTCGTTCTCGAAGGAGCGCACGCCGGAGCGTCCGGCGAGCGCCGCCTCCCACGTCTCGGCGACCGTGCCGCCGAGCGGGTTGGTGGTGCCCATGCCGGTGATGACGACTCGGGTGGTCATGGAAGTCCTCCGTCTGCTGTGGGTACGCCGTACGGTCGGGCGCGGGTTAGGCCTGGGCGCCGGCGATGAAGGTGACCGCGTCCTGCACGGTGGAGAGCTTGGTGGCCTCCTCATCCGGGATGCGCACCTCGAACTTCTCCTCGGCGTAGGTCATGATCGTCATCATCGAAAGCGAATCGATGTCGAGGTCGTCGGAGAAGGTGGCCTCGGGGGTCACCTGCTCGGCGGGCAGGCCGGTCTCCTCGGCCACGATCTCGGCCAGGCCGGCGAGGATTTCGTCAGTGGTAAGTGCCATGGGGTGCCTCCTTAGGCGTTGTGGCGGTAACTGGGGAGCGTCACGACCTGCGCGGCGTACACCAGACCGGCTCCAAAGCCGATCTGCAGGGCGATCTGTCCTTCCTTGGCCTGGCCCTCGCGGAGCAGGCGCTCCGTGGCCAGGGGTATCGAGGCCGCGGAGGTGTTGCCGGTGTCCGCGATATCGCGTCCGACGATCACATCCTCGCGCAGCTTGAGTGACTTCATCAGCTGGTCGATGATCCGCATGTTGGCCTGGTGCGGAAGGAAGACCTCGATGTCCTCCGGAGTTAGACCGGCCGCCTCGATGGCGCGCGCGGCCACCTTCGCCATCTCGAACGAGGCCCACTTGAACACGGTGGGCCCCTCCTGCCGGAGGGTCGGCCACACGCTCGTCTCGCCGGTCCGGATGGCGTCGAAGGAGTGCTCCTGGCGGATGATGCCCTCCGTGTTGGGTTCGGAGCCCCACACGGTGGGGCCGATCCCCGGGGTCTCGGACGCCCCCACCACGGTGGCGCCCGCGCCGTCCCCCAGGAGAAACGAGATGGTGCGGTCGGTGGGATCGGCGAGGTCGGACATTCGCTCCACCGCCACCACGAGGACCGTCTCCGCGAGCCCGGAGCGGACCAGTGCGTCGGCCTGCCCGATCGCGTACGGGTAGCCGGCGCAGGCGGCGGAGATGTCCCACGCCGGTACGCCGTCAGCGCCCACCGCGGCGGTGATCGAGACCGCGAGCGAGGGGGTGTAGTGCATGTGCGAGACCGAGGCGGCGATCACGAGGTCCACATCCCTGCCCGTGAGCCCGGCGTTCTCGAGTGCGAGCAGTCCCGCCTCGCCGCCCATCTGGAGCACGGTCTGCTCGTCGGTGGCGTAGCGGCGCGTGACGATCCCGGTCCGTTGGCGGATCCACTCATCGGAGGAGTTGATGGGGCCCGCCACGTCGTCATTGGTGACGACGCGCTCGCCCCGCACGCCGCCCACTCCGAGGATGCGGGAGTAGCGGACGGTGGGGTTCATCCGGATCTGTGTCATACGGCCTCCTCCAGCAGTTCTCGGGCGGTGGGAAGGTCCTCCGGAGAGGTGATGGCGATGGCGGGGATACCGCGCAGCTCGCGTTTGGCGAGGCCGGTGAGTACGCCGCCGGGCGCAAGCTCGATGATCCGTGTGACGCCCAGGCCCCGCATGCGGTCCATGCAGAGGTCCCAGCGCACGGGAGAGGTGAGTTGCGTCACGAGGCGGGCAACGGCGTCGGGACCGTTGGCCACCACGGCACCCTCACGGTTCGAGAGGAGCGGGACGGCGGGATCGTGCGGCGTGAGGCGCGCAGTGACGTCCCGGAATGGCTCCTGGGCGGGAGACATGTGGGCGGTGTGGAAGGCCCCGGCAACGGACAGGGGGATCACGCGGGCGCGCGCGGGCGGGTGTTCCGCGAGGTGGATCAGCTGCTCCGGGGTGCCCGCGGCCACCACCTGCTGGGCTGAGTTCACGTTGGCCGGGGCGCATCCGGAGGCGGCGATCGCCTCGAGTACCTCCTCCCGCTTCCCGCCGACGACGGCGCTCATCCCGGTGGGAATGAGCGCGGCGGCCTCCGCCATGAGTGCGCCGCGGCGTGCAGCGAGGCGAACGGCGTCCTGCGGCGTGAGTACCCCGGCGAGGGCCAGGGCAGCGAGTTCGCCCACCGAGTGTCCGGCCACCACGCCCGCCCGTGTCACGGGGAGTGCGTCACACAGTGCAATAGCTGACGCGATCGCGGAGGTGACGATGAGCGGCTGCGCGTGAGCGGTATCTGTGATGGTCTCGGCATCGGCGGTGGTACCGAGAGCCGCCAGGTCAAGGCCTGCGGCATCCGAAAGGGACTCGATGAGCTCCGCGAGCCCGGGAACCTCGAGCCAGGGTTCGAGCATTCCCGGAGTCTGGGAGCCCTGTCCGGGCGCAAGTATCGCAAGCACGTGTTCGATCGTCTCAACAATCCCGGACCGCGAGCATGCCGCCGTCTCGACAAGTCCGCGGGGGTGCGTTGTCGGAATTCCACAAACAGGGGCGGTGGGAGGTGGCGGCTCTCACGCCGTGCCGGTGTGGGATGTGTGCGTCCTCACGGGGCGGGGGCTATGGCGCGTGTGGAGGCTAGCCTCCCGGGCGCCCGCTGGCGCCGGCGGCGTCGGCGAGCCGACCCACGGCGAGCGCCGTCCGCAGCACGTAGCCCTCACGTGAGTCCGTGGGATCCCAGCCCACCACCTGGGCGATGCGGCGGAGGCGGTAGCGGACCGTGTTGGGATGGACGAACAACTCGCGGGCGGCGCCCTCCAGGGAGTGGCCCTGCTCGATGTACTCCTCGAGGGTCTCAACCAGGGTGGGACCCGCCGCGGTGAGTGGAAGGTACAGCTTTTCGATCAGCATGTGCCGGGCGAGCGGATCGCCGTTCAGCATTCGTTCGGGCAGGAGGTCGTCCGCGAGCACCGGCGTGGGCGCCTTCCCCCACGCGGGGACGGCGAGCATGCCCGCCATCGCCGCCCGGACCGAGCGTCCCGCCTCCGAGATGCCCCGCACCTCCGGGCCGATCACCACCGGTCCGGACTCGAAGGTGGGTGCGAGCGAGCGGGCCACCCTGCCGGGGGAGTCCGTGTGACCGATCACCACGATCACACGATCGCCCTGGAGGCCGATCAGGGCGTCCGGGGTGAGGTGGCGGGCGGCGGAGCGGAGTTCGGCGGAGAACTCCGCCGCGTGCTGGTTCGGTGCGATCCCCACGAGTCCGAGTGCGGGGCCGTTGCCGGTCCACCCGAGGGTGGAAACCCGGGAGCGCAGCGTCTCGTCCGGAGCGCCACGCACGATCGCGTCCACGGCGAACGACTCGAGCCGCGCATCCCACGCGCCGCGGGTCTCGGCGGCATTGGCGTACACCTCGGCCGCGGTGAACGCCACCTCGCGGGAGTAGACGAGCACGGCCTCGCGCAGGAGGTGTTCGTGTTCGGCTCCCACCAG
Source organism: Actinomycetales bacterium (assembly GCA_012513625.1). Lineage (GTDB taxonomy): Bacteria > Actinomycetota > Actinomycetes > Actinomycetales > Actinomycetaceae > JAAZBW01. The sequence continues at coordinate 5,188 of JAAZBW010000476.1, forward strand.
TTCGACGGCGCGTTCTTCCACGACCTCCACGATCAGGCGGGTGGCGGCCACGGTCTGTTGGAGGCTCACGGCGCCCGCGAGGCTGCGCGGCGCGGCACGGAAGATCTCGGTGGGGGAGGTGGAGGCGGCCGCCGGGTCCCGGAGCCACGCGGCAAAGCGGGCGAGTGCCTCCTGGGCCACGATCCCGAGCCAGGAGCGATCCGCAGCCCCGAGGCCGCTCACCCAGGGGAGGTCTGTCTCCATTCGCCGTGAGGCGGCCGCCGCAAGGGAGGAGGAGCCCGCCTGCACATTGTCCACCAGGGACGCGGGGTAGCTGCGGACCGGACGGTTCGGGACCTGCGAAACCATGCCCGCCAGCATAGTGAACAGCGAGTGCGGTGGCGGGCTGCACGCGCCAGCCACTCCACCCTGCCGCCGCCACCCTTGGCCGTACGCACCAACCACCCGGCCCTGCTGGACGCCGCCGCCTTATGGTCTCACGGCCCTGCTGTGCGCCCCCTCCTCGAGGTCGTGCTGCCCTGTTGCACGCCCCCTTCTTGGGCCGCACGGCGCTGCTGGACGCCCAATCCTCGGGACCACACGGCTCTGGCGATGCGAATTCGGGAAGGGGTGGAGATCGGGGACGCGTATCCGCCCTCGGAGAGGTTCGACTCCGCCCTCGGAGAGGTGCGACGATTCGGCAGGGTGGCGGAGGAGTAAAGGTGTGACGATTCCGCGGGGCAGGAGGGGACTTAAGGCCTCCGCCCGAACAAACCGGGCCAAATAACCTTGTATACAGGAGTGCCTGACAATGGCGAAGGGAATCGGAATTTGGCTTCCCAGGCGCGTTCGTTGTGATCCATCGAACAGTCCAATTCCGATGACGTGAGGAAGAGTATCTGTGTTAACTCGAATAGAAGAAGACCTGCTGGGAAGCCGAGAGGTACCTGCCGAGGCGTATTGGGGTGTTCACACCCTCCGCGCCGTGGAGAACTTCAGGATCTCCGGCAAGACCATCAGTGACGTCCCGGAAATGGTCCGTGGCATCGCGATGGTGAAGAAGGCGTGCGCGCTTGCCAACAAGGAACTTCGTGTTCTGCCCGAGGACATCGCGGACGCGATCGTGGCGGGCTGTGACGAGATCCTCGTCGAGGGCCGCGCCCTCGACCAGTTCCCGGTCGACGTCTTCCAGGGTGGCGCCGGCACGTCCACCAACATGAATGCGAACGAGGTCATCGCGAACCTCGCACTCGAGACGGTGGGCTTCGAGAAGGGCCGCTACGACGTCATCAACCCGAACACCCACGTCAACAAGTGCCAGTCCACGAACGATGCCTACCCAACGGCCTTCCGCGTGGCGTGCATCATGGTGCTCGAGCAGCTCAAGGAAGCGGTGCAGCGCCTGGCAGATTCCTTCGCCGCCAAGGGTGCGGAATTCAGCTATGTTCTCAAGATGGGTCGTACCCAGCTCCAGGACGCCGTCCCGATGTCTCTCGGTCAGGAATTCAACAGCTACTCGGTCAATGTGACGGAAGAAATCGGGCGAATTGAGAGCTCGATCCGCCTCCTACAGGAAATCAACCTGGGCGCCACCGCCATCGGCACGGGCCTGAATACCCCTCCCGGTTATCCCGAGGTGGCGGCACGGAAGCTCTCCGAGATCTCCGGCTACGCGTTGGTCCCCGCGCACGACCTGGTGGAGGCGACCTACGACAACGGCGCCTACGTGGCGGCCCACTCCGTTGTCAAGCGCCTCGCCATGAAGCTCTCCAAGATCTCGAACGACCTCCGTCTGTTGTCGTCCGG
>JAAZBW010000477.1 GCA_012513625.1 Actinomycetales bacterium
CTGCTGAACGCCTTCACCGGCCTCGCGGTGGCGGCCTCCGGCTTCGCGATGCCGAACACGCTGATGCTGGTGGCGGGCATGCTCGTGGGCGCGTCCGGAACGCTGCTGACGATCGCGATGGCGAACGGCATGGGTCGTTCCGTCTTCGACATCCTCTTCTCGGCCCTCAAGGGCGGTTCGACGGCGGGGTCCACCCAGGAGTCCGACCGCCCCGTGCGCCGCGCTACTCCGGATGACGTGGCCACCGCGCTCGCCTACGCGAACGAGGTGGTGGTCATCCCCGGCTACGGGCTCGCCGTGGCGCAGGCCCAGAACGTGGTCCAGGAGATGGTCATCGCCCTACGGGAGCGTGGCGTGAACGCCTACTACGGCGTGCACGCCGTGGCGGGCCGCATGCCTGGCCACATGAACGTGCTGCTCGCGGAGGCAAACGTGCCGTACGAGCTGCTCGTGGAGGCCGACGAGGTGAACCGCCACGCCCCGAACGTGGACGTCATGATGGTGGTGGGCGCGAACGACGTGGTGAACCCCGCGGCGCGAGACGATCCGAAATCCTCGCTGTACGGCATGCCGATCATCAACGCCGACTACGCCCGCCAGGTGTTCTTCCTGAAGCGCTCCATGCGGCCCGGCTTCGCCGGCATCGAGAACGAGCTGCTGTTCAACGAGAAGACCCAGCTCCTGTTCGGCGACGCAAAGGAATCGGTGTCAAAGGTGGTCTCTGCCCTCAAGGAGGTCTGAGGCCCCGCGCGGAATCCGCCCTCAGGCAGGTGTGAGGCCCCGCCCCGCCTCCGGCCCATTCTCTCGGCCGAATGTGGTGGTTGCGACTCGGCGGGCGCGCACGCCACGGTGGGTTGGCGTGCCGCCGGATGACTGACCAATAAACGGATGGACTGGCGTGTGCCCGGAGTGCGATGATCGTCCCCTTCACTCCGGAGAGGCCGCCGGACCCATCGAGAAACTGACCGGAAGTTGTCATGCCCCGCACCGACTGGAAGCGCCAGACCGTGCTCTTCCTCTCCTCCCAGGGGAGTTCGCTGCTCGGCTCGATGCTGGTGCAGTACGCCCTCATGTGGCACCTGACGATGACCACCCAGTCCGGTGAGGTGATGACGCTCGCGGTGATCGTCGGCTTCCTCCCGATGCTCGTGATTTCCCCCTTCGGCGGCGTGTGGGCGGATCGGCTTCCCAAGCGCTACCTGATTGCGGGCGCGGACGCCCTTGCGGCGCTCTCCACCGTGGCCCTGTTCATCGCGTTCATGCTCGGGCAGGACGGGCTGTGGGTGATCCTCGCGGCGATGGGGCTCCGTGCCGTCGGGCAGGCCGTTCAGGGTCCCGCCGTGGGCGCGATCCTCCCGGAGATCGTGCCGGAGCAGCACCTCATGCGCGTCAACGGCTACAACGGCTCCATCCAGGCGGGTATCGGCTTCGTCTCCCCGCTCCTCGCGGGCGCCCTCCTCTCGCTCATGCCCATGCAGTGGGTCCTCCTCATCGACGTGGTCACCGCGGCCGCCGCGATCTGGATCATGCTCGCGTTCATCCGGACGGACGAGCGTGCCGCAGATCCCGAGGCTGCCCCCACCACGGCCCTCCACGACCTCGCCGACGGCGTCCGCTACGTCCTCCGCCACCGCTTCATCGGGCGGCTGTACTGGTACTTCGCAGTCACGTTCTTCCTGGCCGCGCCGGTTTCCTTCCTCACACCGCTACAGGTCACCCGCACCTTCTCCAACGAGGTGTGGCGGCTCACGGCCATCGAGATGGCGTTCTTCCTCGGCATGATGCTGGGCGGCGTCCTGATCGGCCAGTGGGGCGGCTTCCGGCGGCGCGGAGCCACCGTCGCCGTCGCCATCTCACTGCTCGGCCTGTGGAGCGTGATGCTCGGCGTGCCGCAGGGATTCGTGCTCTACAACGTGTGGATGTTCGCCGCCGGACTCTTCATCCCCATGCTGAACGCCCCCACCATGACCCTGCTGCAGGTAGCCGTGGAGCCCCGGTACCTCGGCCGCGTGATGAGCCTCATGACAGTCATCTCCACCTCCGTGATGCCCGCCGGCATGCTGGTGTTCGGCCCCATGGCGGACCGGGTCGCCATTGAGTGGATCCTCGTTGCCACCGGCTCCCTCATGGTGGTGGGCGGCTTCGTCATGCTCGTGGACCGGACCATCCGTGAGGGTGAGCCCGAGGGCATGGGTACCCTCCTCGACGACGGCGCCGCTCCCCGTGGCGCCGAATCCTCACCCCTGCTGGCCAGCAGCGCCGACACCTCAGACGAGTAGCCGAGGGCAGACGAGTAGCAGGGACTCAGGCTGCAGACGACCGAACGGCCGCCCGGGGAGGAGGGCGGCCGTTCGCAGGGAGAGCTGTTGGGGGGTCAGTCGCCCGAGTCGGCGGATGCTGCAGACCAGGCGGACGCCGCCGAGGGGGCCGACCACCCGGAGTCGGCCGAGTAGACCTGGGCGGGCGCCGGAGTGGCGTACACCACCGGGGCCTGGGCTGGGGCCACCTCCGGTGAAGCCGCGGACACCGCGGACTCGGGAGCGTATGCCTCGAAACTCTTGCCGATCTCCGGGCCGTAGACCTTCATCGCGAGCGCCTCGCCGGGCGTTATCGCGGAGTCGGTGGCAGAGGCGGGGTCACTGGTGCCGTCCACGGCACCCGGGGTGGCATAGCCGGGCACGGTCACGGTTTCGCCGAACGGACGGTCGGCCCGATCACCATTGGCGGTCGCGGCGCCGGCGATCCCGGCCACCGCGATGGTGGCCAGCGATCCGGTCACGATCCACGTCTTGCTGATCTTCATCTCTCGTCCTTCTCCTTCACGTCTATCAACTGGAACCCATCCTGCCGAGCTCCGATGAGGCGCGAAGGAGAGGATTGTGAGAGGTCTCTTAGAAATCTATCAGTGCGTTTCGGCGCGCCGCTGCGGACCGCAAGCATGCTTCGCTCCCCAACTCCTGCTTCGCGGCCGGGTTCCTGTATCGGGCTGGGCTCCTGCATCGGGCCGGGCTCTTGCATCGGGCCGGGCTGCTACTTTGCGGCAGGGGCTCGTCCCGGAAGGTGTGAAGGGTTAGGGAGCGTCTACGGACCCTAAGGTTTCACACCTTGGCGGGCGGGGAGCTTTCCTGCCTGCCGGGACCATCTTGATGCTTCCCGGCCGGGCGCTTGCATCGGGCATAGCTCTTGCATCGGGCCGGTCTCCTGCTTCGCGTCAGGGCTCGTCCCGGAAGGTGTGAAGGGTTAGGGAGCGTCTACGGACCCTAAGGTTTCACACCTGGCGGGCGCGGGCGATGCGCGCGCCGAGCGGGGTGATCCGGGAGCAGGAGAGCGCGGCCCGGGGGCAGGAAAGCGCGACCCGGTGACAGGAGAGCGCGGCTCGGTGACAGGA
>JAAZBW010000478.1 GCA_012513625.1 Actinomycetales bacterium
GCCACGCCGTCTACGGCGGTGTCAACATCGTGATGCTGCTGATGGCGCGGGATCTGGGCGCCCTCGAGGCCCATGCGTCGGTGCTCGACGCGGGCGAGCAGGGTCTGATGGTTCCGTTCTTGGCCGCCGGCCTGCTCGGTACCGTGCTCGGCTTCGTCCTGCTGGGTATCGCTGTGTGGCGCGTCGGCCTGGGGCCGCGCTGGACAGGGCCGGCCATGATCGTCTGGGTGGTGGTGGAGTTCGTGGGCAGCAGCATGTCGCAGTGGGCTGGTTACGCCTCCGGTGTGTTGTACGCCGTCATCTTGGGGGCTCTTGCCCTCACGGTGCTGCGCTCCTCGCTTGGCCACTGGCAGAGCGCGATCGAGGCCGGAGCCCTCACCTGATACCCGAGACTTTGCTGACCGGATCTCGTCGACTGTGTGGCGAAGGTACTTCGCCACACAGTCGACGGGGTTTTGCGAGGATTTTAACCACACAGTCGATGGGGGTTTTGCGGAAACTTAACCACACAGTCGGCGAAAGGTTGGGGCTTGCGGTCTACTTTCGGTCTACCAGCGCCAAGGCGGCCTCGAGAATCGCGTCCTCGTCAACCAGCACGTCCAGCGCCGCGTCTCATCCACCACCAGCACCTCGGCCGGCCGCCGCGGCGCGAGCGGCTCCATGATCTCCGGCGCCCACCCCACCCGGCCGGAGGCGGGTGAATCTCACATGAACGATCGCTGCACGCGCAGTAAACTCGACTGTTGTGATCGCGCAGATGGTGCGGGGGCTCGCCGTTGCGTTGCTCCTGACTCTCGGACTTGAGGTGGTCCATGGGCTGCAGAGCCCGTGGTCCGGCCCTGTCGAGCGCCTGCTCGGGCTGGAACCGGCGCTGCTCGCGATCGGCGTGCTGCTGGTGTGGGCATTCATCGTGTTCCTGCACGCGCTCACGAACCGCTTCTGGCTGGCCGCCGGAATAGTCACGTCCGCGGCCGCCGTGATCGCGATCGCGGACTTTCTCAAACTCGAGTTCCGCGGCGAACCCCTCTTCCTGACGGATGCCGCCTACCTCTCCGAGGTGGGCTTCCTCATCGAGAACGTGGGCGCGGGCACGTCCATCGCGCTGCTCTCGCTCCTACTCGCCGCTCCCCTGCTCGGCTGGGCGATCGCGCGCTCACCGTTCGTCAGGAATCTTCGACGACGACGACGCCCACCGGCCGAGACGCCTGCCCCCACCCGTGGGCGGAGGGCGGCATGGCTGCGGGTGGCATCGGGTGCGGCGGCGCTGACCGTGATCCTGACCGCAGGCACTTTCAACTGGCCGGGCAGTCCGGCCCGCGCCCTGTACGAGGCGGCGGGCGCCACCTGGCGTCCGTGGAACCAACTGCAGAACTATGAGGACAACGGCGTCATCGCGGGCCTGCTCTACACGCTGCCGGCGAGCGCCATGGATGAGCCGGAGGGCTACACCGAGGCCGCCATGGACGAGCTGGTGGAACGCTACTCGGAGCGGGCGGCGGAACTGAACGCGGAACGCGACGAGGCGGCGCTCGCGGACACCAACATCGTGGTGGTCCTTTCCGAAACCCTTTCCGACCCACTCAGGCTGCCGGACATCACGGCGGAGGAGGACCCGATCCCCTTCCTGCGGGAGCTGATGGCCTCACATCCCTCGGGCACGCTGGTCTCCTCCGGCTACGGCGGCGGCACCGCGAACATGGAGTTCGAGGTCCTCACCGGCATGGCGGTTTCCAACATGCAGGCGCAGGTGGACAGTCCGTTCCAGTCGGTGGTGGCAAACGAGGAGAGCTTCCCCAGCCATCTTGTGACCCTGGGCGCCCCGGAACGCGAGGCCATCGCGATCCATCCCTACGAGGCGAAGTTCTACCGTCGGTGGGAGGTCTACCCGGCCCTCGGATTCGAGCGGTGGGCGTTCCGTGAGGACCTCCCGCATCTGGGAAAGCTCCCCGGGGATCGGCACGTCTCGGACTCCGCGCTCTTCGAGGAGGTCCTGCGGGAGCTCAGGGCCTCCGAGGGGCCGATGTTCGTGAACGCGGTTTCGATGCAGAACCACAGTCCGCAGCAGGGGCTGGCAGACCCCATCGCGGTGAATGGCCCCCTCAGTGCTGCACAGGCCGAGACTGCCGGTCAGTACCTGCGCGGCCTCAAACACTCGGATGATGCGCTCCGCGAGTTGGTGGACGATCTCGCCGAGCTGGACGAGCGCACCATCGTGCTCCTGTATGGAGACCACCTGCCCTCGACGTGGCCCCGCGAGATCCTCGATGCTGGCGGAGACCTGGCCCGGTACGAGACCCCGTGGGTGGTGTTCGCGAACTTCCCGCTCGTGGAGGTGGCGAGCCCGGACCCCATCGGCGCGAACCAGCTGATGAACCAGGTGCTGGATGCCGCGGCCGCGCCGCATACCCCGTGGACCGCGCTGCTGCATGACGTGGCGGGCGAACTGCCCGTCATGGAGCGCACGGCGTGGCTGGATGCGCGCGGGCGGGTGGTCTCCGCGGAGAACCTCACGGGGCGGGCGCTGGACCTGCTCGCGGACTACCAGCTGGCGCAGTTCGACCTCGTCTCGGGCGAGGGCTGGGCCACGGAGACACTGCTCGCCCCGGCTGAGCAGGCCACCGCGGGACCGACCACCCCCGCAGCGGCGCAACCGGAGCGTCTCTAGGATTCGCCGGCCACGCCTCCCCGCGTTACCCCGCGGACGATCTGGGAAACCGCCTGCTGTGTGAGCCCGAACTGCTCGGCGATCTCACGCTGCGTGGTGCCGGATTCGGCCAGCTGACGGATCTCACGCACCTCGCGCTGCGCGCGTTCCACCTCCACGGGATCGCGGCCGCGGAGCCGCCCCACCATGATCGAGTCCACCGTCCAGCGCGAGATCCCGTAGGACTCCGCCACGGCCACCCGCTTCTCCCCGGCCGCCACGCGGCTGCGGATCTCGGCCACGTCGTCCGTGGTGAGGGGTGGCCTACTCCCGCGGATGCCTCCCTCGGGAGCCTGCGCCGTGCCGCCGCTCGAGCTCCGGGCCTTTCGTGGCGGTGGCTCGGCGATGGGCCCGCCCGCATCCGCCCGGGTCTTCCCGCGCACGATCGCGGAGACTGCCGTCTGTGTGATCCCGAAATCCTCTGACAACGTCTTCTGCTTGGCGCCGTCCGCGTACCGCGTGCGGAGGTCCGCCACCTGCTTGTCCGTGAGTCGCGCCATGTGCCCCTGCCTGCCCTTCCGCCTGCCGCTCCACCAGGAGCGCCTGCGCCGAATCTACCTCCGGCACAACGTGGCCGCTGATCGGGAACCGTGCATCCGGACTGGTCGGCGCACCACGTGACCGGATCGTTACATAGCTCCGCACCAGACCGCTTGATTGTTCCCGTGATGAACCATACACTCGTCGAAACGCTTCGACATCGAAACGCTTCGATCGCGAAGCTGGCAGCGATGGCGCAGCTTCCACGAGGAGGTGGAGATGGCAACGATGGTCGATGTTGCGCGCGACGCAGGGGTATCCCTCTCCACAGTCTCCTACGCCCTGTCCGGAGTGCGCCCGGTGTCCGAGGCCACCAAGCAGCGGATCAACGAGTCCATCCAACGCCTCGGATTCCGCCGGAATGCTGCGGCCGCCAGCCTGGCGAGCCGCCGGACCTACGTGCTCGCAATCCTCTACCCCTTCCTGAAGGACGGCATTCCCTCCACGGTGGCGGACATGATTGCCGCCGTGGAGAAAGAGGCCCAGCGCCACGGGTACGAAATCGTGATCTGGCCGCAGAGCGATCCGGAGGTGGTGGTCGAGATGGCGCTCGAGGGCAAGGCCGACGCGCTCATCGTCATGGAGGTCCTCATGGCGGATCGCCGCGTGGCCGAGCTGCGCGCCGCGGGCATCCCCGTCTCGCTCATCGGCCGGACCGGAGATGACGTGGACATCTCCTTCGTGGACGTGGACTTCGCGGCCGCGGTGGCCGAAGCGGTCGCCCGTCTGGCCGATCTCGGCCACCGCCACATGGTCTTCATCAACCACTTCCACCGCCAGGAGGGCGCCCGATACGGCGCGGCGGTCCGCGCCTCCGAGGCATTCACCCGTGAGCTGGCGATCCGCGGGATCGAGGGGATCGAGGTCCAGGCGGAGGACAACCGCTCCGCCGGCGAGGAAGCCCTCGAGGAGATCCTCGAGCGGCACCCCAACACCACCGCACTGGTGATCATGAACGAAAAGGCGGCCTTCGGCGTCACGGGCGCCGCGCCCCGCCGCGGCGTGGCCATTCCGGAGGACCTCTCGATCATCTCGATCGTCACGTCCACCGAAACCGCCGAGAACACCGGGGGTGGCCTCACCTCCCTCGACGTCCGCGGAGAGGAGATCGGCCACTTCGCCGCCGTCGCGCTCATGGAGTCGATCGGTGTCACGGCGTCGGACCGCACCCCACCGCCCACCGTCACCGATCGCGCCAAGGAGGACCCGACGTCGGACCGCACCCCACCGCCCCCGGTCACCGATCGCGCGGGAGAGGACCCGACGTCGGATCCCACCCCACCGCCGCGGCAGGCTCTGGTGCCGTGCGACTTCGTGGACCGCGGCTCGATCGCGCCCCCGCGAACCACCCCGAACATCACCATCTCCACCCAGAAATAGGAGGAACCCATGAGAACAACACGCACGTTGATTGCCGCCGTGGCGATTGGCGCGATGACCACCCTCGCCGCCTGCGGCGGCGGAGGCTCCGATGAGGCCGGCTCCGACACGCTCACCCTCTGGCACTACGAGGGTGAAACCAGTGCGATGGGAATCGCGTGGGCGGAGGCCATGCGGATCTTCGAGGAGGAGCACGAGGGCGTGACGATCCAGTTCGAGGAGAAGTCCTTTGAGCAGATCCAGCAGACCGCCGGCATGATCCTCAACTCGGACGAGGCGCCGGACATCCTCGAGTACAACAAGGGCAACGCCACCGCCGGCCTGCTCGCCTCGCAGGGACTCCTCCTCGATATTTCCGATGCCGCAGAGCAGCGCGGTTGGGCAGAGCTCCTGCCCTCCTCGATCGCCACCACTGCCCGGTATGACGAGAACGGCGTCATGGGCTCCGGC
>JAAZBW010000479.1 GCA_012513625.1 Actinomycetales bacterium
CGCCACCGCGGCCACCCGGGCGAGCCGACCGAACCGGCGGCCCTGCCGTGCGCCGAGGTACCACACGAACAACGCGATCCCGAGCGTGAAGCTCGCGGCGGTTGCCACCTGGTTCTCTGCCGCGTAGCCCCCGAAGGAGACCGCCGGATCCTGCTGGTAGGAGGTGGCAAGCGCCCCGATGGCTATCACGTAGTTGATCCACACGTACCAGGTGGTGAGCGCGAGCACCGCCGCTGTGCCGAGGTAGACGGTCAGCATCGGGTGATGCACGGCACCCGCCTTCCCTCCCGACGGCGTCCGCCAGGAACGCCCGAGCATCCGGGAGCGGATCGCCGCCACCGCCCCCGTCACGAGCCCGATGGCGAGTACGAGGGCAGGCAGCAGGTGGGAGGCCACCATGAGGTTTCCGGAGAGGAACGCGGGAGGCGCAGGCGGCCGCTCCGCCCAGATGTCCTGGTTCGGGTCCGCGCCCGCCACCCGGGGCTCCACCTCACCCGTCTCCGGCAGTCCGCCAATCCACCGGGCGAGATCCTCGGCGAAGCCGGGCGCGAGCGGGCCCTCGGACGTGCCCAGCCGGATCCCGTGGTTCGCGCCCTCGTAGTAGCGCACGGTCACGGCATCGTTGCCGGCCACCGCCGCGTCCCCGATGATCTGGGCAGCGCCCTGTGCCTGCGGCATCGAATTGTCGCCCGTTCCGTAGACCACGAGAACAGGCTGGGAGAGGCGTTGCTGGTACGGCTGTGGATCGAAGTCCACGTAGTCCACCACCCCCAACGGGAACTCGGCGCCGAGCGCGCGCGGGATGAGGCGGAAGATCGGCTCCGGCACCCCCGTGGCCTCGAGGTAGGTGTGGACCGCGTAGGCGGCCTGCTGCCGGGGCGGCACCACCGGAGCGGACACGAGCACCACGAACGCCACGTCCTCGTCCTCCGCCGCCACGATCGGGGCGATGTAGGCGCCTTCCGACTCGCCGTACACGCCCACCCGCGCCGGGTCGACCGACTGGAGGGAGCGGGCGAGAACCACGCTCGCGTGGTAGTCCGCGGCTGACGCCGCATAGTCCCGGTGCGCGGTGGTGTAGGTGTCCATCCGCTTGTCCGGCACCACCGTGACGATCCCCGCGGAGGCGAGGGCCTCCGCCTGTGCCGCGAACCCTGTGTGGACCGCGGTGCCCGCACCGTGGAGGAACACCACCGCCGGGAGGCCGTCCCCGGCGCCGATCGGCTCCCGCACCCGGACCGTGACCGTGGCCCCGGGCGCGAGCTCGAGTTCCGTCTCCGTGGTGGTCCACTCGTAGGTGCCCACGGAGGGAAGGGTGTGACCAGGTGCAATGGAGGTGTCCGAGGTGGGGAGCATCACCGACTCGTAGGGTCGCGGCTGCCATGTGGGACCGAGGAGGGCGCCCAGGAACGCAATCACGACCGTGAGGAGCAGCCCGGCACCGATGGCCGGGAGGGCCTGGCGGAGGACGGTGCGGCCCACCGGTTCAGAACCCGAGCCGGCCGAGCTGTTTCGGGTCCTTCTGCCAGTCCTGCAACACCTTCACGTGGAGGTCCAGGAAGACGCGGCGCCCAAGGAGGCCCTCGATCTCGCGGCGGGCGCGGGTGCCCACCGTCTTCAGGCGCTCGCCCTTCCGGCCGATCACGATGCCCTTCTGGCTGTCGCGCTCCACCACCACGGAGGCATAGATGGCGAGGAGGTCCCCGCTCTTCGTCTGGCGTTCCTGGAACTCGTCGATCGTGACGGCGATCGAGTGTGGCAGCTCGTCCCGCACACCCTCGAGGGCGGCCTCGCGGATGAGCTCCGCGATCCGGGTCTCGTCCGACTCGTCCGTGGTCTGGTCCCGTGGGTACAGCGGAGGAGAGAGTGGCATCTGCGCCAGGAGGATGTCTACGAGGTCCTGGACCTGGACACCGCGGAGCGCGGCCACGGGCACGATCTCCGCGAAGTCCGCGAGTTCGGAGACGGCCTGCAGCTTCTCGAGCAGTTCGCCCGGCCGCACCCGATCCGTCTTGGTGACGGCGGCGATCACGGGGGCGCGGGCCGCGAGTGCCAGCTCGGTCACGAACCGGTCCCCCGGGCCGATCCTCTCGTCCGCAGGCAGGCAGACGAGCACGGCGTCCACGTCATCGAGGGACTCATGGACCATCTCGTTCAGGCGCTTGCCGAGCAGCGTGCGCGGTCGGTGCAGTCCGGGCGTGTCCACGAGGACCAGCTGACCCTCCTCCCGGTGCACCACCCCCCGGATGGCGCGCCGCGTGGTCTCGGGCCGGTCGGACATGATCGCGATCTTCTCACCCACGAGGGCGTTCGTGAGGGTCGACTTTCCCGCGTTCGGCCGACCCACCACGGCCACGAACCCAGCCCGGAAGTCCTCGGGCCACCCGGAGATGGTCACTCCTCCACCGCCTCGTCGGCCTCGCGCTGCACGAGCATGGTGACGATCTGGCGGCGCCGGCCCCCCGAGCGCTCGGCAAGGAGGCGCAGCCCGTGGACGGTCACCTCGGCGCCCTCGATCGGGACCCGACCGAGCGTCTTGGCGAGGAGGCCACCCGCGGTGTCCACGTCGTCGTCGTCCAGGTCGAGGTCGAACAACTCGCCGAGGTCCGTCACGGGGAGGCGGGCCGGGATCCGGAAGGCGCCGTCATCGAGGTGCTGGACCGCCAGGAAGTGGGCGTC
>JAAZBW010000480.1 GCA_012513625.1 Actinomycetales bacterium
CCGGTAACTCACGCAGCTCGAGTGCCGGGCCGCCAGAGCGAGCTACCAGCCGAGGTTGACGTGGCGGCCACCGTACTTCTGGGTGAGGCGCTCGAGCTCATCGAGGCCCTGCCACAGGCCGTAGGCGTTCATGACCACCTCGACGGGCCCGCACCCGAGCGCGGCGGCCTCATCCATCGCCCAGACCACGGCGTCCTGGATCACCTCCGGCGGGTTCCCGAACACGCCGCCGCCCACGAGGGTGAGCACGAGCCGCTGATAGCCGCACGCGCCCGCCCCGAGTATGGCGCCCAGGTACTGGGCGCGGAGCAGCACCCGCATGATCTCGATCTCGGTGGCGCTGATTTCCCGGCTGCCCCCGTAGACCCCGGCAGCCAGCGTGGAGGCGCACACCTGGCCGATGAACCGCTCCCCGTCCACGGTGCCGTCCCAATTGGCGCCGCGCATCACCTCGATGTTCTCGTGCAGGCCGATCCGGATGCGGTTGAATCCGTAGTTCAGCTCGGCGAGCGTCATCTCCAGGTCGGTGATCGAATCTGACGTGAGGTAGCCGGACGTCACCACCGCGGAGCCCGAGGTGAGCACACCCTCCAGCAGGTTGAGGCTGCGCTCATCCCCCTGGATGTAACGCGCGGCCGGATTCTCCAGCTCCGGCGCGGCGTAGTGCCGCACGAGCACTCCCGGGAACGCGGAGATCGCGGCCCGCGGGCCCTGGGTGTGGTCGGAGAAGTAGTCCATCACCGCCACGGGGCGCGGGTCCGGGGACTCGAGGCAGTTGAACTGTGAGGCCACCTGGAAGAACGTGCCCGGCGCGGCGAAGGCCTGGAGCGCGCCTACATCGTTGATCTCCCGGCGGCCCACCACCAGGTGGAAGCTCGGCTCGCCCCAGCGGGCCCGCCCGCCCACGCCGATCCGCAGGTCCCCCAGAGTGGGGATAGTGAACCGGCCGCCGGCGCGCGGCACCCCGTCCACATTCACGGTGGCGAAACCCTCCGGGTCCACCTGGATCCCCCGGATGGGGTTGGCCGCCTCGTCCTCGGCGCGCTGCACCATTCCGCGGGAAAGCCGCGTCCGGGCAGACTCGGCCACACGCTCCCGCGCTTCCTCCAACGACTCCGCCGAGCCCTCGAGGATTGCCCCCATCACATCGAATCCGGGTTCGTCCACCCCCCACGGAACTGCCTGCCAGCCGTCGGAAAACTGTGCTTTCACGTGCGTCCCCTCCCTGTGGCCCACCCGCTGACGGCCGGCCGGCCGGTCATCCGCCTGTCACCCGCTCGAACTCCGCCCGCACGGCCGCATTCACGGCCCGCTGCACCTCAGCTTCCACCTTCACCACCGTGCGGTCCGCGGTCACGAGCCCGTTCATCTCATCCTCCACGTCCGAGAGCTGCGTGTACACGAAGCCCGCGAGCCCGCCATCCACCGCCGGAACAACCTGCTCCCGGTGCAGCCGCTCCCACGCAGCCGTCAACTCCCCCGGCGAGCCAAACCTCCGGTACCCGAACTCCCTCCGGGAGAACTCGTGCCCCGGGATCGCGTGCGAGTAGCCGCCGTACTCGGAGAGCACCACGGCCCGCCCGTCTGCGCCCCACTCCGGCCGCGGCCGCACCTCCCGGAAGTAGATATGCGGGGAGAGGAAGTCTCCGGCGCCCTGATCGTGCCAGCCGGAGGCGTGGTCGATCAGCCGCGAGGGGTCCCATCCGCGCACCGCCTCCGCCACCCGGACGGCGTCAAACTGGCCCCAGCCCTCGTTGAACGGCACCCAGCACACGATCGAGGGCGAGTTCCGCAGCAGCGCCACCGTCTCCGCAGCCTCCCGCCAGTAGTCCTCCCGACCCGCCTCGTCCTGCCGTCCGAACAGCGCGTGGCTGGAATCGTCGATGCGCGCGGTCATCACCGCCGGCACCTGCACCACCGCCCGGTTGTACCGCCGACCGCCGTTCACGAAGTCCTGCCACACGAGCATCCCGAGCCGGTCCGCGTGGAAGTACCACCGCAGGGGCTCGATCTTGATGTGCTTGCGCAGCATCGTGTACCCGAGGTCCTTCATCGCCGCGATGTCCCATTCCATCGACGCATCCGACGGCGGCGTCACGAGGCTCTCCGGCCAGTACCCCTGATCCAGCACGCCCGCGTGGAAGTACGGCGCCCCGTTCAGCAGCAGCACCGGCCTCCCGTGCTCGCCCGACGCCAGCTCCACCGAGCGCATCGCCGCGTAGCTCGCCACCTGGTCCGCTCCGGCGTGCACCCGCAGCCCATAGAGATGCGGATCTTCCGGGCTCCACGGCCGCACGTCCGGAATTGGGAGGCGGAGGGTGGTCCGCGCCCAGCCGCTCCCGTCGCCCGCCACCGGGTCCGACGACGCCGCCCGCGCGTTCCCCCCAGCCACTCCCCTGCCGCTCGGTCCGGCTACCGGCCCGCCGGCTCCCGCCTCGCCCGCGGTGGGGTGGCCGGCCGTCGTCGGGACGGGCTCACCACGAGGGCCGGCCACGGATACGCCCGACGCCGTCACCACGGCCTCTCCTGACCCCTCCGGCGACCACGACGGGAGGAGGTGGACCTGGACGGTGGTGGGCGCCGTCGTCGTGACCTCCACCTCGAGCACGCCTGCGGCGAGGTCCGGGGTGACCACGAGGCCCTCCACGGCGGTCTCCGGCACGGACTCGAGCCAGACGGTCTGCCAGATGCCCGAGTGGGGCGTGTACCAGATGCCGCCGGGCTTCAGGGCCTGCTTGCCGCGGGAGAGCCAGGAGGTGTCCGTGAGATCGCGGACGTGGAGGGTCAGATCGTGCGGGGCGCCGTCTGCGAAGCCGGTGACGTCCACGCGGAACGGCAGGAAGCCGCCCTGGTGGCGGGCGAGCAGGCGTCCGTCCACCCGGATCTCGCAGAGCTGGTCCACGGCGCCGAAGTGCAGCCACACGCGTCCCACGTTGAAGTTCCGCGGGATCTGCAGGGTGCGGCGGTACCAGAGGTGGTCGCTCGGGCGGACTGTTCGTTCCACGCCGGAGAGCGCGGACTCGGGCGGGAAGGGCACGAGGATCTCGCCGTCCCAGCGGCGCGGCGGTTCCGCAGAGTCGGTGATGGCGTAGTCCCAGAGGCCGTTGAGGTTCACGTGGGAGCCGCGCGCGAGCTGCGGCCGCGGGTACTCGGGGAGCGGGACGGGCGCGGGCGTGCCCGCGGGATCCGCCCGGTGCGCCGCCAGTTGGGACTGCAGGTCCCGGCCCCAGGAAGTGACTCGGCTCATGGAACCATCCTCGCGCACCGTGCCGACGGGAACACGCGATCGGACGCTGGCGCGGCGGGCGAGCCGGGTGGTGGTTACGGCGCGAGGCGGGCGAGCCGGGCAGTGGGCGGCTGGGCGCGGGCGGCGCCCACCCGCGTAACATCGCCCCCATGCCCACGACCTCCCAGAACGTGTGGCGCACCGGGAACGCGCTGCTCGTGATAGCGCTGGTGGCCATGGCGATCCACCTGCGCCCCGGCGCCACCGCCATCGGTCCCGTTCTCTCGGAGTTGCAGGAGTCGCTTGGGTTCGGTTCCACGTTCGCCGGACTGCTGACGGCCCTGCCGGGCCTCGGGTTTGCGATCGTGGGGATCTTCGCCTCCGGGCTGGGCGCCCGGATCGGCATCTCCCGGGCGCTCACCCTCTCGCTCGCCGCCGTGGCGGTGGGGCTCTCCGTTCGCGCATTCGCCACCGAACCGTGGGGTTTCCTCGCGTTCACGTTCCTCGCGATCGCCGGAATGGCCGTGGGGAACGTGCTGGTGCCACCGTTCATCAAGGCCAACTTCGGGCTGCACACCGCCCGCATGACCTCCGCCTACACCGTGGCGCTCGCCGTGGGCGCCACCCTCCCCACAGCTCTCACGGGGTGGCTCATGACGTTCCCCGGGGAGTGGCGGGCTGCGCTCGGCGTGTGGGGGACCACGGCGGCGCTCGCCCTGTTCCCCTGGATCGCCGTCCTGTTCTGGGACCAGTGGGCGGAAAGCCGCGGCCTCGGGGACCCTGTGGTGGACCCGCCCGTGCGGCCGCGGGGTGCCCGATCGGAGGCGGCAGGCGGTACCGGCGCGGACACGGCAGCCGTACCCCAACCGACGGACCGCACCCACACCGCGGGCGAGGGGTCTGACCAAGGCGAGTCGGCGTCGTCGGACCGCACCCACACCC
>JAAZBW010000481.1 GCA_012513625.1 Actinomycetales bacterium
GAGAATCCGGGACGCACCCCTCGTCAGCCGCGCACGCTCGACCAGTCCTCCAAGCTCAAGGACGTCCTGTACGAGATCCGTGGCCCGGTGCTGGCGCGCGCCAATCAGCTCGAGGCCGAGGGGCACCGGATCCTCAAGCTCAACATCGGCAACCCGGCGCCGTTCGGGTTCGAGGCGCCGGACGTGATCATGCGCGACATGATCGCCGCGCTCCCCCACGCGCAGGGCTACTCCGAGTCCAAGGGCATCCTGTCGGCGCGGCGCGCGATCTACACGCGCTACGAGCTGGTGCCCGATTTCCCGCGCCTGTCGGTGAACGACATCTACCTGGGCAACGGCGTCTCCGAGCTCATCACCATGACCATGCAGGCGCTTCTCGACGACGGCGACGAGGTCCTCATCCCGGCCCCGGACTATCCGCTGTGGACCGCCATGACCTCGCTCTCCGGCGGTCGGCCGGTTCACTATCTGTGCGACGAGGAGGACGGGTGGAACCCGTCGCTGGAGGACATCGCCTCGAAGATCACGCCCCGCACCAAGGCGATCGTGGTGATCAACCCCAACAACCCGACCGGCGCCGTCTACTCGCGTGAGGTGCTGCAGGGGATCGTCGACCTGGCACGGGAGCACAGCCTGCTCATCCTGGCGGACGAGATCTACGACCGGATCATCTACGACGATGCCGAGCACACCTCCATCGCCACCCTGGCCCCCGATCTGCTGGTGCTGACCTTCAACGGACTGTCCAAGACCTACCGGGTGGCCGGGTACCGGGCGGGATGGGTGGCCATCACCGGCCCGAAGGCACACGCCGCGGGCTTCCTCGAGGGGCTGGAGCTCCTCGCCTCCACTCGCCTGTGCCCGAATGTGCCGGCGCAGCACGCCATCCAGGTGGCGCTGGGCGGTTACCAGTCCATCAACGAGCTGATCGAACCGGGCGGGCGCCTGCACGAACAGCGCGGGGTGGCGTGGGAGAAGCTCAACTCGATCCCCGGCGTGAGCTGCGTCAAGCCGATGGGCGCGCTGTACGTGTTCCCGCGGCTCGACCCGGAGGTCCACGAGATCCACGACGACCGCCAGTTCGCGCTCGACCTGCTGGAGAGCGAGAGGATCCTCATCACGCAGGGCACAGGCTTCAACTGGCCGGACCCGGATCACTTCCGGATCGTCACCCTGCCGCCCGCGCGCGATCTGGGCACGGCGATCGAGCGGATCGGCAACTTCCTCAGTTCGTACCGCCAGTAGCGGCTCGGCCCTCTCAGACCTCGACGAGTCCCGTCGCAACCGTAGTGCGGGCGGCGAGCCGGGACGGGACGCCGCGGCCGAGGGCGCGGTAGGTCCAGCCGGTCTCGCGCCAGCGGTCGGCGGGCATGCAGTTGCGCCCGTCCAGCAGGATCCGCCCTCGCGCCACGCCGGCCACCGCGGCCGGGTCCAGCTCGACGAACTCGGCCCACTCCGTGGCCACCAACACCACATCCGCGCCCTCACACGCCGCGAGCGCCGACTCGGCGTACTCCAGAGTCGGGAACACCGCGCGTGCGTTGTCCAGCGCCTGCGGGTCGTACACCACCGCCTGCGCCCCCTTGAGCGAGAGCATCCCGGCTACGTTCAACGCCGGCGAATCCCGCACGTCATCGGAGTTCGGCTTGAACGCCGCCCCCAACACCGCCACCGTCCTCCCCAACACCGAACCGCCACAGGCCTCGGTGACCAGTTCGACCATCCGCTCACGCCGCCGCATGTTGATCGAGTCGACCTCCCGGAGGAACGACATCGCCTCGTCCGCACCCAACTCCCCCGCGCGGGCCATGAACGCCCGGATGTCCTTGGGCAGACACCCCCCACCGAACCCCAGACCGGCATTGAGGAAGCGCCGCCCGATCCGCGGATCCATCCCGATCGCATCCGCCAACACCGTCACATCCGCGCCCGCGGCCTCACACACCTCCGAGACCGCGTTGATGAAGCTGATCTTGGTCGCCAGGAACGCGTTCGCGGCCACCTTCACCAGCTCCGCCGTCGCCAGATCCGTCACCACCACCGGACACGGATCCGACTCCAGGATCGGCGCATACGCCTGCTCGACCATCTCCCGCGCCAGACCCCGATCATCAGCACCACCGGCCAACCCCACCACGATCCGGTCCGGCGTCAACGTGTCCGCCACCGCGAACCCCTCACGCAGGAACTCCGGATTCCACACCACCTCCGCCCGCACCCCACCGGGCACGTGCCAGTCCGCGATCCCCTGCAGCCGCACCGCCGTACCCACCGGCACCGTGGACTTGCCCACCAACAC
>JAAZBW010000482.1 GCA_012513625.1 Actinomycetales bacterium
CCGCTCCACAAAGCCCAGGAACCTGTCCGCCGCGTCCTCGCGCGTGAATCCGCCCCGATCCTCGAGCCACCCCGGGTTCCCGAAGTGGTGCAGGGTCACGAGCGGCCGGATCCCACGCTCGCGCAGGTCCCGGATCTCCTCGCGGTAGCGGTGGAGCGCCGCCTCATCGAAGAGGCCGTCCGACGGTTCCACGCGCGCCCACTCAATGCTGATGCGCGCAATCTGCAGCCCCAGTTCCTGCATCAGCGCGTTGTCCTCCCGCCACCTCCTCCAGTGGTCTGTGGTGGGATCCGGGGTGGAGCCGTCGGCGGTATTGCCGGCCTCCGCCCAGTCGTGCCAGTTGGTGCGTGGCATGCTGCCCTCGATCTGCAGGGCGGCGGAGGCGGTGCCGAGGAGGAGGCCGTTCAGGGACGTCGTCGTCATACCCCGAACCCTAAACGCTCCCTGCCACGGCCCGCGTGTATCCACGCGAAACCGCCCTTCGCCGCCCGCGGAACGGGACGGAAGTACCGTGCCCACAGCGGGGCCTCCCATAGGCTTCCCCCATGACGAATCTCGTGGTCTCCGTACCCTCTCCGAGCCTCACTGAACTCATCGATCCCCTCCCCGAGGGTGTCGAGGTCATCGAGTGGGACCTCACCTCCCCCGCCCCCCGCGAGTCGATCGACATGGTGGTTTTCCCGCCCTTCGCACCTCCCCACCTGCTGGAGGCCACGGCGGGCATCGAGACCCAACTCCTCCAGATGCAGTCCATCGGCTACGACGCCCTCATTGGCAAGGTCCCGGCCGGCAAGGTGGTCGCCAACGGCGGTTCCGTCCACGAGACGGCGACGGCGGAGCTCACCCTGGCCATCCTTCTCGCCGCGGTCCGTGAGTTGCCCCAGGTGGTCCGTAACCAGGACCTCTCCCAGTGGCGCACCTTCTCGGTGCGTGGGCTCGCCGACTCCCGCGTCCTCATCGTGGGCTCGGGCGGCGTGGGCCGCGCGATTGCCGAGCGGCTGATCCCGTTCGAGGTGGAACTCACCCGGGTGGCCACGCGCGAGCGCGACGACGATCTCGGCCACATCCATGGCACCGAGAAGCTGCCGGAGCTCCTGCCCGAATCGGACGTGGTGATCGTGATCGTGCCGCTCACGCCGGACACGGACGGCATGGTGAATGACGAGTTCCTGACCGCCATGCCGGACGGCGCCGTGCTCGTGAACGTGGCCCGCGGCAAGGTGGCGGACACGGACGCTCTGCTGCGTCACGCGGACCGCCTGAAGATCGTGGCCGATGTGACGGATCCGGAGCCACTGCCGGCGGACCACCCGCTGTGGCAGAAGGCCGCGCTCATCACGCCGCACATCGCCGGCGCCACAAACGCGCAGTGGCCACGGCTGGGTGCGCTGCTGCGCCGCCAGATCGAGCACCTGGTGGCGGGCGAGGAGCCCGAGAACATCGTCCTGCGCGGCTAGGACCTCGCTGGCGGTGCCGCAAATCACGCCAGACAAACACAACGCCGAGTGTGTGGCGTGGGACCGGGAATCCTGGTCCACGCCACACACTCGGCGAAGTTGGCTCGGGTCAGCGGCCCACGTAGCCGGCGTCCACGTGCAGCGTGGTGCCGGTGACATAGCTCGAGTAGTCAGAAATGAGCCACAGCGAGCCCTCAGCAACCTCGCGGGGCTGAGCGAACCGGTTCAGCAGGGAGAGCTGCGGTGCGTAGGACTCCTCGTCGAGTCCGAACTCCTCGAGCGCGCCACGGAGCATCGGCGTGTCGATCGCACCCGGCGCCACCGAGTTCACGCGGATGTTGAGGGGCCCGTTCTCCATCGCGGCCACCTTGGTCATCATGATGACGCCCGCCTTGGCGGCGCAGTACGCCGGCGTGTTGGGCTGGGGGCGGAAACCGGAAACCGAGGAGATGTTGACGATCGAGCCGCCGCCGCCCTGCTTGATCATCTGCTGGAGCTCGTACTTCATGCACAGGGCCGTGCCCGTGAGATCGACGCCGATGAGCCGCTCCCAGTAGTCCTCATCAAAATCTGCCACAGCGCCGTTGTCCGGGGTGAGGGCCGCGTTGTTGACGGCGCCATCGAGGCGGCCGTAGGTGTCCACGGCGAACTTCACCATGTTCTGGACCTCATCCGATTTGGAAATGTCCACGTGCACGAACGCGGCCGTGCCCCCCGCGGCCACGATCTCGTCCGTGACGGCCTGGCCCTTCTCGTCGTTGAAATCGGCCAGGACCACGTTCGCCTTGGCATCGGCGAAGAGCCGCGCGGTGGCCTCACCCATGCCCATCGCCGCGCCCGTGACGATGACGGTCTTGCCTTCGAGGATCGGGAACGACTGCATGATGTGATTCCTTCCAGAACGGGTGGTGGTGTTCTCTCCACCGTAGCGAGCACCCGTTGGCAGGTGGCCGGAATCGGTGGCGTGGCACCCGTCCCCGTGGAACCCCTCAGCGGCGGCGCTTCTCCCGCACCCGCACCGAGATCTCGATGGGCGTGCCCTCGAATCCGAACGCCTCGCGGAGCTTCCGCTCGATGAACCGCCGGTAGCCGGCCTCCAGGAAACCGGAGGCGAAGATCACGAACCGCGGCGGCCGGGTCTGCGCCTGGGTGCCGAACAGGATGCGCGGCTGCCGTCCCCCGCGCACGGGGTGCGGGTTTGCCGCCACCAGCTCACCGAGGAACGCATTCAGCCGACCGGTGGTGACGCGGTTGTCCCAGCTGCCGAGCGATGTTTCCAGCGCCCGCACGAGCCGGTTGGTGTGCCATCCCGTCAGTGCGGAGACGTTGATGCGGGGCGCCCACTGCACCTGGACGAGTTCCCTCTCCAGCTCCTTCTCCAGGTAGTAGCGACGGTCACCGTCCACGAGGTCCCACTTGTTGACGGCGATCACGAGCGCACGGCCGGCGTCGATTGCCTGCTGGATCACCCGGATGTCCTGCTCGGTGAGGAGCTCCGAGCCGTCCACGAGAACCACCGCCACCTCGGCCTTCTCGATCGCGGCCTGGGTGCGCAGCGAGGCGTAGAAGTCCGCGCCGCTCGTCTGGTGTACCCGGCGCCGGATACCGGCGGTGTCCACCAGCACCCACGGCCGCCCGCCAAGCTCCACCACCTCGTCCACCGGATCGCGCGTGGTCCCGGCAACATCGTGCACCACCACGCGTGCCTCTCCCGCCAGGCGGTTCAGGAGCGAGGACTTCCCCACGTTCGTGCGCCCCACGAGCGCCACGCGCCGCGGACCACCCTCGGGCGGCGGGGCCGCCACCGCGGATTCCTCCGGCAGCACGCGCATCGCCGCATCCAGCAGCTCCCCGATGCCACGGCCATGCAGCGCGGAGATCGGGTACGGCTCCCCCATGCCGAGGGACCAGAACTGGGTGGCGTCCGACTCTCCCGAGGGCCCGTCCACCTTGTTCACCGCGAGTACCACGGGCTTCTTCCTGCGCCGCAACATCTGCACCACGCGTGCGTCCGTGTCCGTGATTCCCACGGTGCCGTCCACCACCAGGAGCACCGCGTCCGAGAGGTCCACGGCCACCTCGGCCTGCTCGGCCACGCGGGCGTCGATGCCCGCCACGTCCACCTCCCAGCCGCCCGTGTCCACGAGCGTGAACTCGTGGCCGGCCCACTCCGCCGGGTACTTCACGCGGTCCCGGGTCACGCCCGGGGTGTCCTGCACCACGGCCTCCCGGCGTCCGAGCACGCGGTTGACGAGCGTGGACTTGCCCACGTTCGGCCGCCCGACGATCGCGAGTACCGGCAGCGCCCGCCCGCGTCCGAGCGCCTCGGCCGCCGCCTCGCCGCCCTCGAGGATCGCGAGGTCCTCCTCGGAGAGCGCGTAGGAACCGAGTCCGTCACGTAGTGCCTCCGCGCGTTGCTCCGCCTCCTGTTCGTCCACGGCGGTCGGGTCGAACTCGAAGGCCGCGTCGAAGCCGTCATCCGTCCCGTCGACGGCGTGGCTCGCCTGTGCGTGCTCGTCACCCGGGCTGGCGGTGGGGTCGGTGTGCTCCTCGGAGGTCATTCCGCCATTGTCGGGGACGGGACGCGCCCCCACCAAACGCTTGTGGTGCGGGACGGGTCACTCCGGCTACCAGGACGTCTCGCGCGTCCCCTGATCTCCGGGCAGCTCGATGCCGGTGAGCTCCTGTGCCCGGCGGATGTGCGCCTCCAGTCCGGCGCCGATGATCTCAATCGCCTGGGCGGTGCCCGCGCGTCCCGTTGGGAGGTCCTCCGGAAGGACGATCGGGGCGCCGAACACCACGTGGGGCCGTGCCCGGAAGCGCGGGATGTGGGCCACCGAGGCGCCCTTGGGCCGGGTGCCGAGGCAGGCAACGGGGATCACGGGTGCGCCGGAATGCTGGGCGAGCCACGCCACTCCCGCCCTGATCCCGCCTCCGGCACCGGTGCCACGGGTGCCCTCGGGGAAGATCGCCACCACGCGTCCCTCCTTCAGGAGGTCGAGTCCGATCTGGAGGCCCCTTCGCCCGTTCTTCCGGTCCACCGGGAACTGGCCGCCCCACCGGAGGAAGAACCCGATCCTCGAGTCCATCATCTCCTTCTTGGTCATGATGTGCGGCGGGCGCGGAATGGCGATGTGCAGGAGCGGTCCATCGGCAATGCCCACGTGGTTGGAGGCCACGATCACGGGGCCCTCCACGGGGACGTGTTCGCGGCCGATGATCTGCGTGTTCCAGAAGCCGTGGCCGAGGATGTTGCCCACCGGTACGGACCACCAGCCATGCCGGCGGGCCACGTGTTCGGAGCCGAACTCCTCCCCCGCCCTGGGCCTCATGAGGCCATCCCTGGGGCCCGGCCGGTCAGCCTCTCCACGATCTCGCAGGCCGCGGCGAAGGTCTGCGGCGGTTCAAACTCGGAGTTGTCCAGTTTCACCACGCCGTTGGCGGCGTCCATGAAGCGGGAGACGGTGGAGTCCTGCTCGTCCCGGCGCACCACCTCATCGCGGGTGGCGGCCACGGCGTCCGCGTCCGCGGCGCCGTGGCGCTGGCGGGCGCGGCGGGCGAGGCGGGCCTCGGTGCGGGCGATCAGGAGGATCCGAGCGTCCGCGTCCGGGGCAATCACGGTGGTGATGTCCCGGCCCTCCGCCACGATGCCCCGGCCCCCAGAGAATCCGTCCACCCTCTCCTCCTCGATCAGGTGCCGCTGGAGATCGGCGAGCCAGGCCCTCACCTGCAGGTTGACCGCCACGTGGGAGACCACGGCGGCGATGTCCGCGGTGTGGAGCAGCGAGGTCACGTCCTCCTCGCCGAGCCGCACCCGGGGTGAGGCGGGATCCATCACCATCGTGAGGGGTGTGCGGCGGGTCTCCTCCGCCACGGCATCCTCGTCCGTGAGTTCCACGCCGCGGCGCAGGCACCACAGCGTCACCGCACGGAACATCGAGCCCGTATCCAGATAGGCGAGCCCGTAGGCGCCCGCGAGCCTGCGGGCGAGCGTGGACTTCCCCGAGCCGGAAGGACCATCGATCGCGATCACCAGGGACCGGTTCATCACTGCATCACCCTCCACCCCTGGTTCTCCAGGTGCTCTGTGAGTTCCACCTGCCGGGCCGGCACCACCGAGAGGGTGGCCACGCCCAGCTTCGCACCGGCGGAGTGCTCCATCCGGAAGTCCTCGATGTTGACGCCGGCCTCGCCCACCTCTCCGAAGAGGCGGCCGAGCTGGCCGGGCTTGTCCGGCACCAGCACGGTGACCTCGGCGTACCGCCGTGCGGCCCCGCCGTGCTTGCCGGGGATGCGGGAGACTCCGTCGCGGCCCCGATGGATCGCCCGCGCGAAGGTGCCCATGACGCCCTCCGAGCCCACACCGTCGCGCGCAGCCCGCTCGAGGGCCTCCACGAGCTCGCTCATCTGGTCCCGCACCGCCGAGGCGTGCGGCAATACGGCGGTTGCATTCGCGGAGAGGATCTTGGCCCACAGCATCGGGTCCGAGGCGGCGATCCGGGTGGTGTCCCGCAGCCCCTGACCGGCGAGCGAGAGCGCGTCACCGGGCACGGCATCGAGGCGTGCAGCGGCCAGGGAGGCCATGATCTGCGGCAGGTGGGAAACCACCGCCACCGCCACATCGTGCTCCTCGGCCGGCATGGCGAGCGGGACCGCCCCCACCGTGGTGGCCAGCGCCCGGACCATGGCGACCCCCCCACGGACCACGTCGTCGCGAGTGCAGATCACCCAGGTGCGGCCGTGGAACAGGTCCGCATCTGCCGCGGCGGCACCGGACTTCTCGCGCCCCGCCATCGGGTGGGAGCCCACGTAGCGGGGCCCCTCAGTGCCGGCGGCGGCGAGCACGGCCGCCTCCACCGAGCCCTTCACGGACGCCACATCGGTCACCACGGCTGCCGGGTACTCCTCGAGCGCCGCGAGCACGGTGGGCACCACCACGTCCGGAGGGGTGGCCACCACCACGAGCACCGGGTGCGCAACCGGCGCGGGCTCCCCCGCGGCGAGCCCGGCGAGCCGGCCGGCGCCCATGTCGCGGGCGAGGTGGGCGGCCGCCGGGGAGGTGTCCCGCAGCAGCACCTCCACCCCGTGCTCCCGCAGCGCGAGCCCCATGGAGGTGCCGAGGAGCCCGGTACCCACCACGAGCACCGGGCCTGGCAGCGCCGCCATGGCCACCATCAGAGCTTTACCTCGTCCATCAGGCTGCGCAGCTCGGGTCCAGAGATCACGCGGGAGCGGCCCGCCCGCAGGTCACCGAGGCGGATGGGACCCACCTGGATACGCACCAACTGCTCCACCGGGTGACCGACGGCGTCGAACATGCGCCGCACGATCCGGTTGCGCCCGTCGTGCAGGGTGAGTTCCACGATCGAGGCGCTCGGGCCCACCTCCTTGATGGTGACGGCGTCCGCGGTGGCGAGCCCGTCGTCGAGTTCCACACCGGCCTTCAACTCGCGCACCAGGCCCCGCTGGACCCGGCCGCGTACGCGCGCCAGGTAGGTCTTCGGCACCTCGTAGCTGGGGTGGGCGAGGCGGTGGGCGAGCTCGCCGTCGTTGGTGAGCAGGATCAGTCCCTCCGTGGGGGCATCCAGCCGGCCCACGTGGAAGAGGCGCGTGTTGTAGCGGCCCACGAACTCGGCAAGCGTCCGCCTCTCCG
>JAAZBW010000483.1 GCA_012513625.1 Actinomycetales bacterium
CGGGATCCTGGTGGCGAGCGACAAGTGGAAGGGTTCCCTCACCTCCGCCGAGGTGGGTGCGCTGGTTGCCGCGGGACTGCACCGGACACTTCCCGGAGTGCCAGTTACGGTGAGCCCGGTGGCGGATGGGGGTGACGGCAGCGTGGCCGCAGCGCTCGCGGCCGGCTTCGGGCAGCGCACCATCCGTGTGGAGGACCCGTATTCCCGCGCTTTCGACCACGTGACGGCGTGGCGCGGTGCGGAGGTGGTGGTGGAGGTGGCGCACCTGAGCCGGAAGGACCTCCCGCTCGATCCGCTCGGCCGCTCCTCGCACGCTCTCGGCTCTGCGATCCGGACGGTGATCGGTATGGGGGCCGAGCGCGTGGTGGTGGCCCTCGGGGGGAGCCTGAGCACGGACGGCGGGGCCGGCCTCCTCGAGGCGCTCGGGGCCCGCCTCCTGGGCGACGACGGAGCTCCCGTTCGCGCGTCGGGTGGCACACTCGCCCGGCTTGCCTCTGTGGACCTCACCCCGCTTGAACGGTGGACGGGGGTCGAGATCGTGGCGGCCTGCGATATCGAGGACGTCCTCCTGGGAGAGCGCGGATCTGCGCGCCTCTACGGGCCGCAGAAGGGCGCCTCTCCGGAACAGGTGGAACTTCTCGAGGCAGGCCTTGCGCACTGGCGGCGCCTCACCCAGGCGGCCGGCGGGCCGGATCTCGCCGCCACTCCCGGCTCCGGAGCTTCCGGGGGAAACGGCTATGGGCTGCTGCTCCTCGGAGCGCGCGCCGTGAGCGGAGCCGAGCTCTTCCTCGACCTGATCGGGTTCGATGGGGCCCTCGAGGGAATTTCCGCGGTGGTGACGGGGGAGGGGCGCCTCGATACGCAGAGCCTCGCGGGAAAGTTGCCCACCGTGGTGGCGCGGCGGTCAGCGCCGAGGCAGGTGGCGGCGATCGTGGGGTCCAGCGCGCTCTCCGCGGCGGAGGCGGCCGGGGCGGGGATTGCCGAGGTGCTCACGCTGGCGTCGATCGCAGATCCGGCCCGCGCCATGTCCGATCCGGAGTACACCGCGCGCGCGATCGAGCGGCTCGACGCAGATCTGGGGAGGCGGCTGCGGTAGCGGTCTGACGGGTTCTACGCGGGCCGTGCCTGATCTCCTTCAGAATCAATCCGGGGTAGCCGCCCTAGGAAAACTCAGGGCGGCGCGGTGATCGATCTCACTAAACCTGCTCCGACTTTTCCTCCTGCCGAACGTGCTAAGGACACTAGAATAATTGGTGTGACCTTTACGTCGATCCTTGAGGAGCCATTTCATGCAGATTGAACGCATCTTTTCTGTGGCGGCCATCGCCGCCCTCGCCGTCGGACTCTCCGCGTGTGGCGGATCATCTGATGATGTTGATGTGCCCGCGGCAACGGCCGCTGCAACTGAGGGGGCGGACTCTGACGAGGCGGAGGCCGTTGAGACAACGGCAGTGCCTGAGGTCGAGGACGCTACAGATTCGTCAGAAGCTGATGGCACGCGCAAGAGCCCCTATCCTGCCGGGTCGACCCTGACTGTCGAAGGAAGCGACGGGACCGTTGAGATTGTCGTGGGTGAAATAACCTGGGACGCGAACCAGGTCATAGCCGAAACTAACCAGTTCAACGAGCCCGCCCCAGAAGGCAGTACCTATGTACTGATTCCGGTCACGTATACGAATGTCGATATCGAAGACGGACTCACCCCGTGGATCGACCTCTCGGCCAAGTACGTATCCCCGCAGGGGAACACGCTCGATGAAGTATCCGTTGTCTCTCCCGAGGATGTTATGGAGATTGCTGAAATGTTTGATGGTGCGTCAGCATCGGGCAATCTCGTCTTCCTGATGACTGAGGAGCAGAAGGGTGGCGTCATTTCCTTCGAGCACTCCTTCTCATTTAGCGGTGAGCCCGTTTATGTAGCCACCAGCTAGTCTCCAACCTAGTCGAGGCAGCCTCCCGCTCCCAACGTCGTGTTGGGACGGGAGGCTGTTTCGCATGGTGTGAAGCGCCGCCGCCATAGCTCGTTGCAGGTTGCGCTTTCCACAGGCGGAGCGTCGTGGGTGCGTTCGTGTCAGCCGCTCGGGAGACAATGGGCACGATGAGACCGGACGCCGAAGCACTCCTTTCCCACCTCGATGAGGACCAGCGCCTCGTGGCCACGCACCTGCGCGGCCCTCTCTGCGTGCTCGCCGGAGCGGGCACGGGCAAGACCCGCGCCCTCACCTACCGGATTGCCCACGGCATCCTGCAGGGCGTCTACCGGCCGCAGGAGCTCCTCGCCGTCACGTTCACGGCGCGCGCGGCGGGGGAGATGCGCTCCCGCCTGCGGGACCTCGGCGCACACGGCGTCCAGGCCCGCACCTTCCACTCGGCGGCCCTCCGGCAGCTCTCCTACTTCTGGCCGATCGCTTTCGGCGGGGGCGGGGTGCCGCGGCTCCAGGAGCACAAGGCACCCCTCGTGGTGGAGGCCGCCGGGCGGCTTGGCCTGCCGGTGGACCGCGCCACGATCCGGGACCTCGCGGGTGAGGTGGAATGGGCCAAGGTCTCCATGGTCACGGCGGATGACTACCAGCGCCGCGCCACCGCCGCAGGACGCGAGGCACCCGGCGGGATCGACCTCGCCACGGTGGGCCAGCTCGTGCGCGCGTACGAGGACGTCAAGACCGACCGCGCGGTGATCGACTTCGAGGATGTGCTTCTTACGCTCGTGGGGATCCTTGCGGAACGGGAGGACATCGCGGACCAGGTCCGCCGCCAGTACCGCTTCTTCGTGGTGGACGAGTACCAGGACGTCTCGCCCGTCCAGCACCGCCTCCTCGAGAGTTGGCTGGGCGAACGCAACGAACTCTGTGTGGTGGGGGACGTGTCCCAGACCATCTACTCGTTCACCGGCGCCACTCCCGCCTATCTCTCCGGCTTCTCACACCACTACCCGGGCGCGCCCGTGATCCGCCTCGTCAGGGACTACCGCTCCACCCCGCAGGTGGTCTAGCTCGCGAACCGCATCCTCACCACCCGCACCGGCCGTATGGCACCCGGCGCGGTCACCCTCGAGGCGCAGCGCCCCAGCTCCGTGCCAGTCCGTTTCACCGCGTTCGACGACGACGTGGCCGAGGCGGAGGCAGTCGCCACCCGGATCGCCGAACTCCGGGACCAGGGCGTGCCCCTCGCCGAAATGGCGATCCTCTACCGCACCAACTCCCAGTCCGAGGTGTTGGAGGACGTGCTGGCGCGGGGAGGTATCGGTTACCTCGTGCGCGGAGGGGAGCGCTTCTTCTCGCGCCCCGAGGTCCGTCAGGCGATCGTTTCCCTGCGTGCCGCCACCAAGGTGGAGGACGAGGCCGCCCTGCCCGATCGCGCGCGGGCGGCACTGTCTCCGGTCGGGTGGACCGCAGAGCCACCGTCCGGCCGGGGCGCCGTGCGGGAGAGGTGGGACTCGCTGAACACCCTCGTGCAACTGGCGGACGAGCTCTACACCCGCCGTGGTGCGAGCCTCAGGGATCTTGTGGCCGAGTTGGAAGACCGGGCGGAGGCCCAGAACGCGCCCACGCAGGACGGGGTGACGCTCGCTTCGATCCACGCGGCCAAGGGGCTCGAGTGGGACGCCGTGTTCCTTGTGGGACTCTCCGACGGGCTGATGCCAATCTCGATGGCCACCACGCCGGAGCAGGTGCAGGAAGAGCGCAGGCTCCTCTACGTGGGAGTCACCCGGGCGCGCGAGTACCTTGAACTCTCCTATGCCCGGGCCCGCACCGCAGGCGGACGCGGCTCGCGCAAGCACTCGCGCTTCCTTACGGGCATCTGGCCGAGCGAGGAGCGCCCGCCGAGCCGCCCGTCCGGTGGCGGGAAGGCGCGTGCGGTGTCCCGGGACGAGGTGGCCGAGGAGGATCGGGAGCTGTTCGAACGGCTGCGCAGTTGGCGCAGCGGAACCGCGCAGGCCATGTCCAAGCCCGCCTACACGGTGTTGCATGACACCACGCTCGCAGCGGTGGCCACGGCCAAGCCGAAGGACCTGCGCCAACTCGCGCTTCTCCGCGGGATCGGCGCCACCAAGCTCGAGGCCTACGGGCCGGCACTCCTCGCGATCGTGTGTTGTGACGAGGTGGAGATCCACACGCCGTAGGACCCCGAATCCGGAGCGAATAAATAGGTGGACACCACTTCCGGGCCGGATGTAGCGTGGCCACAGCGATCTGCACGGACCAATTCGGAGAGGAGGTGCCCCGCAATGATCATCTTTGCCTCTGGCTTCGTTTCCGTCGCCGTACCCTCGGGCACCCCTGCATTCCGACTGCGCGTTGACGGCGGGGACACCCCCCTCCACCGCATTTTCATCCGTTAGATTCCCGGTCACGAGCCGGGGTAGACCCGGTCAGGAGACCACCGTGTCGATCGACATACGATCGCGAATCACCACCCCATGCCAGCAGGCGAGTAATCCGGATCTGTGGTTCGCCGAAAACCCGGCAGAGCTGGCCCAGGCACAGGAGCTGTGCGCGGGCTGCCCGTTCGCTGCCGCCTGCCTCGAAGGCGCGCTGGAGCGCGCCGAACCCTGGGGCGTCTGGGGAGGTCAGATCCTCATCAGCGGCGACGTCGTGGCCGCGAAGCGCGGCCGCGGCCGCCCCCGGAAGGACCAGACGCGCGCTGCGTAGCGGCCGCCTCCACCGCGAGCGGGTTCGCCACGCGGAGCGCCTCCTCGGCGCTCAGGAACGTGCGCTGCCCGGGCGCGAGCTCGCTGAGAACTCCGGGCGCCGAGCTCGAGATCTTCGGGGAGATGCGGGCCTCGCGCATGAGCGTGCGCACGTCCCCGCGCTGCTCGTTCGTCATGAGCGTGATCACGGTGCCGGAGCTGCCGGCCCGCGCCGTGCGGCCGGAGCGGTGCAGGTATGCCTTGTGCTCGGTGGGCGGATCGGCATGCACCACGAGTGCCACATCGTCCACGTGAATCCCGCGGGCCGCAATGTCTGTGGCCACGAGCGTGGAGACCCTGCCCGAGTGGAAGGCATCGAGGTTGCGGGTGCGCGCGTTCTGCGCGAGGTTGCCGTGGAGTTCCACGGCGGGGACACCTGTGGCGATCAGCTGCTTGGCCAGCTTCTTCGCGCCGTACTTGGTCCGCGTGAACACGATGGTCCGACCGGGCGCGGCCGCGAGGTCGGCCACCACGCTCGTGCGGCTGGCGGCGTCCACCTGCACCACATGGTGGTCCATCTCGGAGACGGGCGAGTGCGCGGAGTCCGCCTCGTGGGTGACCGGCGAGTGGAGGTACTGGCGTACCACCACGCCCACCGCCTTGTCCAGGGTGGCGGAGAACAGCATGCGTTGGCCGCGGGGCGGCGTGCGATCGAGGATGCGGCGGACCATGGGAAGGAACCCCATGTCTGACATGTGGTCCGCCTCGTCGATCACGGTGATCTCGATGCCGGAGAGGTCAACGTGACCCTGACCCATGAGGTCGAGCAGACGTCCGGGGCAGGCGATCAGGATGTCAACACCCCGGGCGAGCGCCTTGACCTGCGGGTTCTGGCCCACGCCGCCGAAGACGGTGTGGCTGGTCAGCCCGCTCACCCGCAGGAGCGGCTGAGCGGAGTCCGCCAACTGCGAGGCGAGCTCCCGGGTGGGCGCAAGGATGAGCGCGCGGGGCCGGCGCGGTGCCGGGCGCCGGCGGTCCTCCACGAGGCGGGTCACCATCGGGAGCAGGAACGCGAAGGACTTTCCCGAGCCGGTGCGGCCGCGGCCGAGGACGTCCCGGCCCGCGAGGGAATCCGGCAGCGTGGCTGCCTGGATCGGGGTGGGGGTGGTGATTCCGAGCTCGGCGAGCGCGGAAACAAGGGAAGAG
>JAAZBW010000484.1 GCA_012513625.1 Actinomycetales bacterium
GCCGTTCGAGGGTGACCACCCGGCCCACCACGAGGTCACCGGTCACCTGGGCGGGCACGATCTGCTCGGGCTCGAGGCCCACCTTGACGAGGTCGGCGGCAAGCTGCGCGGCGGAGGTCCCGGCGGGCACCTCCACGTGCTCGGCGAGCCATTCGAGGGGTACGTAGGGCATCAGATTCCCCTTCCGAGCGAGGTGGTGCCGAACTGGGAGGAGAAGCGGATGTCCCCCTCCACGATGTCGTGCATGTCCGGGATCCCGTGGCGCAGCATGAGGGTGCGCTCGAGCCCCATGCCGAAGGCAAAGCCGGAGTACTCCTCCGGATCGATCCCGCAGGCGGTGAGCACGTGGGGGTTGACCATCCCGCAGCCGCCCCACTCGATCCAGCCCGCGCCGCCCTTCTTCTGCGGGAACCAGAGGTCCATCTCGGCGCTCGGCTCCGTGAACGGGAAGAAGCTCGGCCGCAGCCGGGCGCGGGCCTCGGGCCCGAACATCACGCGGGCGAAGTGGTCGAGGGTGCCCTTCAGGTGGGCCATGGTGATGCCCTTGTCCACAGCGAGGCCCTCCACCTGGTGGAACACCGGCGTGTGGGAGGCGTCGAGGGCATCGGTGCGGAACACCTTGCCGGGGCAGGCGATGTAGACGGGCAGGTCCCGCTCGAGGAGGGCGCGCGCCTGGACCGGGGAGGTGTGGGTGCGCAACACCAGGTGGTTCTCCTCGCCCCCCTCCACGAAGAAGGTGTCCTGCATCTGGCGGGCCGGATGGTCGGGGCCGAAGTTGAGGGCATCGAAGTTGAACCACTCGTGTTCCAGCTCCGGCCCCTCGGCGATCTCCCATCCCATGGAGACGAACAGGTCCGAAATGTCGTCGATCAGTGTGGAGAGCGGGTGCCGGGAGCCGTAGGGGATGCGGGTGGCGGGGACCGTGACGTCCACGGTCTCCTCACGCAGCATCTGTTCCGCGGCGAGGGCCTCGAGTTCCCGCTGGCGTGCCTGGATCGACTGCTGGAGGCGGCCGCGGGCCCGGCCGAGGAGCTTGCCCGCCGTGGCCTTGTCCTCCTTGGCGAGCTTTCCGATCGCCCGGTTCGCGAGGGTCAGGGGCGCATGGTCTCCCGTGTGCGCGAGACGTGCGTCCTTCAGCTCGCCGAGTGTGCCGGCGCCGCGGATCGCGGTGAGTGCCGCCGCGACGGCGGATTCGATCGCCGCCTCGTCGAGCGGTGAGATCTCGTGGGACATGACTACCTTCCTTCGTGCCGCGGTCAGTCTAGTCAGTGGACGGAAGCCGTTTTCCCGGCCGTCCACGTCCCGGTAGCCTCGGCGTAGGGCGGCAGGAGGAGGGATGCATGGCCGGGTCGGTGGTCTGCTGCGGTCTGACGACCGTGGACCTGGTACAGGTGGTCGACGACGTGCCCGGGCCGGACCAGAAGGTCGCCTCCCGGGAGGCTCGCCTGGACGTGGGCGGCCCGGCCGCAAACGCCGCCCGGACCGCGGCCGCACTCGGCGCGGAGGTGCGCCTGGTGACGGCCCTTGGCGCGGGTCCGTTCGCTGGGTTCGTGCGTGGGCAGCTGGCCGGGATCGAGGTGGTGGACCTCGCCCCGCCGGGCTACGAGCTTCCGATCTCCTCGGTGGTGCTGGACTCCCGCGGGCGGCGGCAGGTGGTCTCGCAGAACGCGGCCGGGCTCACCCGCACGGCGGCCCCGCCGACGCTCGACCACGCGGACGTGGTGCTGGTTGACGGCCACCTCATGGACGCCGCAATCCGGCTGGCCGCCGCGGCGCGCCGTGCCGGGATACCGGTGGTGTTCGACGGCGGCTCCTACAAGCCCGGCACCGAGGAGCTGCTGTATCACGTGGACGTGGCGGCCGTCTCGGCGGACTTTGCCTTCCCCCGCGGGGGTGACACGCTGCGCCAGATTCTCGACCACGGCGCAGACCTGGCCCTCCAGACGCACGGCGGCCGGCCCGTCGTCGTCGAGACGGTGCACGGCCGAAAATGGGTTCCTGTGCCCGAGGTGGAGGTGGTGGACACGCTCGGAGCGGGCGACGTCTTCCACGGCGCCCTCGCCACCGCCTATGCACGCGGGGACACGCTGCAGGCGGCCATCACCTTCGCGATCGAAGTGGCCACACGCTCTGTGCAGGCGCCCGGCGCCCTCGGCTGGGCCTCGACGTAACGTTCAGCTGTCCGAGGGTGCGAGTTCCCGGATGACGAGCCCCGCGCCAATCAGCGTGGCGCCGAGCGGAATGGCCGAGAGCCTGACCAAGGTGATCACCAGCGACGCGGCATTCACGAGGGCGGCATCCGTGCGACCGCCACTGAGCGCCACCACGATATCGGTACCAAAGGTGACCACAAGCGCTCCCAAGACGAGTAATACAACGCCGCTGACCACGTATGCCCGGACTCTGCGCCTCATCAGTAACCCCAATGTCCGGATGCTAGGTGCAAGACGGTCGATTGGGCACGAAACTCGCCAATGGCGAGGATATTGCCCCAAGGCACACTTGCGCCGCCAACGTAATTGCTCGAGGCGCAACCCAGGCCGTACCACTTTCGCCATACGCCCATTTCAGAACCATTATATCCACGATAGTGTCCGACTCCTTGTGCGCAGGCCTGCTGATTCGAACCTTCCGTGACATTAAACCAATAGTACAAGTTGGCGCCTTCGTAACCGAAATACCCTACCGTCCCCTTGTAGATACCAGACCAAGCGAGCGGCGGTGCAATATAGCCATAACTCCGACGCGTCAACGTGCGGTCGATCTCGCGTTGAGTCTCAGCCAGACCACTGAGCGTGAGATTAATCACGTCTTCAAGTGGCAATCCCGTCAATGTAGACGGATCCACATAGTGGTCGGGAATGACGATGACCGTCCCAGGATCGACATGGCCCGTGGGATAGAAGACAGAATCGCCGACGTACGCAATCCCGGGGTCGGCGAGGTCAATGACGAAAACTTCATCTGGGCTATAATCTGCACTATTGGTAATTATCGGCGCTGGTGAAAGAACCAGCCCAGCCAGCCCTAACGCGACAACCGTCAATCTTCCCAACATATGGGCACCACTTTCACTCAATGCTGTAGTTTGAATCGATGTTAGCAGAAGTTCTGATCTCAGATGAGAGTTTTCGCACCTGAGATTGCAAACGGCAGGACGCCATCTCTCGGAAGACGGAATGGATATGGGAACTGTGGCCACATATAAGGGACGGGGCGGGCGACGTCTTCCACGGCGCCCTCGCCACCGCCTACGCTCGCGGGGACACGCTGCAGGCGGCCATCACCGTCGCTATCGAAGTGGCGACACGCTCTGTGCAGGCACCCGGCGCCCTCGGTTGGGCCTCGACGTAACGTTCAGCTGTCCGAGGGTGCGAGTTCCCGGATGACGAGCCCCGCGCCAATCAGCGTGGCGCCGAGC
>JAAZBW010000485.1 GCA_012513625.1 Actinomycetales bacterium
AGAGAGACGGCCACCACCGCATCGGCCGGGACCATGGCGCTCGGCTCCAGCGGGAGGGGGTTGAGCAGACCGCCGTCCGCGAGCAGGCGACCGTTCAGGACCACGGGGGTGATCGCCGTCGGGATGGCGATGGAGGCACGGATCGCGGTGAGGAGTGGGCCGCGGGTGAACCAGACCTCGCGGCGGGAGGCCACGTCCACGGCCACGGCCACGTAGGGGATGGGGAGGTCCTGGATCTCCACGTCCCCCACGAGCTCGCCCAGGATGTCCATGATGCGGCCCATGCGCATGAGGCCGGGGCCGGAGAGGGCGAGGTCCATGTACCAGAGCACCTGGCTGCGCTCCACTCCCCGGACCCACTTCTCGAACTCGTCAAGCTTCCCGGCGGCGTACATTCCGCCGATCACGGAGCCCATCGAGCAGGAGGAGATGGCCACGATCTCGTGGCCGCGGGCCTCGAGTTCCCGGATGGCGCCGATGTGGGCGTAGCCGCGGGCTCCACCGGAGCCGAGGACGAGCGAGATGCGCATGGGTCCAGCCTACGTTTCCCAGCTCTCGCGGAACCCCGCCCCCCGCCCCCCGCCCCCCGCGTCGACTGTGTGGTTGCGGTGCTGCCCCCAACCCGTCGACTGTGTGGTTGCGGTGCTGCCCCCAATCCGTCGACTGTGTGGTTGCGGTGCTGCCCTCCTGCCATCGACTGTGTGGTTGCGGTGTTGCCCCCCCTGCCATCGACTGTGTGGTTGCGGTGTGGCAGTACAAATTGGGCACACAGTCGACGGGTTTCTTGGGAACCTTAACCACACAGTCGGCGGTGATTTTCGGGAACCTTAACCACACAGTCGGCGGTGGTTTTTGGGAGTCTTAACCACACAGTCGACGGGGTTGTTGGGGGCGGGTTTGGGGTTTACCGGGGGAGGGGGCCCGTTAGCCAGCGCTGGATCTGGGCACCGAGGGGTTCGACGAGGGCCTCGATGGACGCATCGCGGACGGCGGGCACCTCCAGCAGGTAGCGCACCACCGCGAGCCCGATCAGCTCGGAGCTGGCCATGGCCGCGCGGTACTCGGCGTCCTCCCCCCCGATCGCCTCCACGATCGGCTGCAGGAGGATCGTCTGGTAGAACTCCGCGAGCGAGGCCCAGTTGTCCTGGTTGGCCACCTTCAGCTGCACGATCCCGCGCATGGCCGTGACCACTCCTGGATCGCCCCAGGCGGTGAGAACCAGCCGCACGATCTCCCGCCCGAGCTCCTCCACGGGTACGCGGAGCGCCTCCTCCACGAGCACGGACGGCTCGATGGGGTAGCCCACGGCGAGGCGGAACAGGTTGTCCTTGGACCGGAAGTAGTAGGAAAGGAGGGCCACGTCCACGCCCGCGCGGCGGGCCACGGCGCGCAGGGTGGTGCCGGTGTATCCGTGATCATCAAACTCGGCGCATGCCGCAGCGAGGATCGCGTCCCTCGCCTCGGAACCTCCGGCCGCCCGCCGGCCGCGGCGGGATGAGCTGGGGGTGGGTTCCGGGACCATCGTTCAACGGTACCTGTTCGCCTGCCACCTCCCGGACCGCTCGAGCAGAGCCGCTCTCCCAGAACCGCGGGGCCGATCTCATCACTGATGAATTCATGGGACCTTTGCCCCATGACAGGGCCCCTGCCCCGGAGATTCGCGTGACAACTCACCGGAAATGAATTCAACAACGTTGAATCCACCACTCCGGTCTGGCTAGCGTGAAGGCGCGGAAGGGGGCACATCGTGACTGCACCACTCAGGCTGGGGCTCGATATCGGCTCCACCACGCTCAAGCTGGTACTCCTGGACGGCCTCGAGCTCCGATTCGAGACGTACCGCCGCCACAACGCGGACATCACGGGTGAGTTGAACCGCCTCCTGGACGAGGTGGCCCGGCTGGTACCCGGCACGGACGTGATCGGTGCCGTGACCGGCTCCGGCGGCCTCTCCGTGGCGCACGCGCTCGGCCTGCCGTTCGTGCAGGAGGTGATCGCGGAGACCGCCGCGATCAAGCGCTTCGATCCGGAGACGGACGTGATCATCGAGCTTGGGGGCGAAGACGCCAAGATCACCTACCTCCACCCCGTGCCC
Organism: Actinomycetales bacterium; assembly: GCA_012513625.1. GTDB lineage: Bacteria > Actinomycetota > Actinomycetes > Actinomycetales > Actinomycetaceae > JAAZBW01. The sequence continues at coordinate 2,096 of JAAZBW010000485.1, forward strand.
GAGCAGCGCATGAACGGCACGTGCGCCGGTGGCACGGGCGCGTTCATCGATCAGATGGCCTCCCTCCTCCACACGGACGCGGCCGGCCTGGACGATCTCGCCTCCCGCTACCAGACGCTCTACCCGATCGCCTCCCGCTGCGGTGTGTTCGCCAAATCGGACCTCCAGCCCCTCATCAACGACGGCGTGGCCCACGAGGACCTCGCGGCCTCCGTATTCAACGCCGTAGTTCAGCAGACCATCTCCGGCCTCGCCTGCGGCCGGCCCATCCGCGGCAACGTGGTGTTCCTGGGCGGACCCCTCTACTTCCTGCCGGAGCTCCGCACGGCGTTCGAGCGCCAGCTGAAGAACTCGGCGGACTCGTTCAACACTCCGGACAACGCCCAGCTCTATGTGGCAATCGGCGCGGCCCTCCTCGCGGAGTCCTCTCCGCTGCAGGGCGGCGGCAGGGCCCGGCCCGCCACGCTCGAGACTCTGCGGGACCTCTCACTCGGCGCGAACCGCGCGGCCGAGACCCACCGCCTCCGCCCCCTCTTCGCGAACGAGGAGGAGTACCGAGAGTTCCGCGAGCGGCACGACCGCCACGTTGTGCCCCAGACCGCGCTCTCCGAGGCCACCGGCCCCTGCTTCCTCGGCATCGACGCCGGCTCCACCACCCTGAAGGCCACCCTGATCGATGATCAGGAGCGGATCGTGTACTCCCACTACGGCGGCAACGAGGGCAACCCCGTCCAGCGCGCCATCGACGTACTCGCCGAGGTCCGCGAGGGCCTCGCCGAGGGCGCCACGATCGCCCGCACCTGCGTCACCGGATACGGCGAGGGCCTCATCCAGGCCGCCCTCAAGGCCGAGGACGGCGAGGTGGAGACCATGGCCCACTACCGGGCCGCCCAGTACCTCGAGCCGGACGTCACGAGCATCATCGATATCGGCGGCCAGGACATGAAGTACCTGCGGGTCCACGATGGCACGATCGATTCGATCGCGGTGAACGAGGCCTGCTCCTCCGGCTGCGGCTCCTTCCTCCAGACGTTCGCCGCCACCATGAACACGGACATCCGCTCGTTCGCGAAGGCCGCCCTCATGGCGCCCGGCCCCGTGGACCTCGGCTCCCGGTGCACCGTGTTCATGAACTCCTCGGTGAAGCAGGCCCAGAAGGAGGGCGCCAACCCCGGCGAGATCTCCGCCGGCCTCTCCTACTCCGTGGTCCGCAACGCCCTCTACAAGGTGATCAAGCTCAAGAGCCCCGAGCAGCTCGGATCCAAGGTGGTGGTCCAGGGCGGCACCTTCCTCAACGACGCCGTGCTCCGCGCCTTCGAGCTCCTCACCGAGCGCGAGGTCATCCGCCCGGACATCGCCGGCCTCATGGGCGCGTTCGGCGCCTCCCGGATCGCCCGCGAGCGCTGGCACCGCGCACTCGCGGACCTCGAGAAGTCGATGGAGATCGACACCACGATCCTGCGCCCCCTCCCCGCGGAGCGCGCGGGTGCCGTGGCCGAGCGCGAGGACGCGGCGTGCTGCGGGCCCACGGGCTGTGGCGAGCACGACGACGCAGGCCAGGTTCCGTCGTCGGGCACGGGAAACGGCACAGGCGACGACGACGCAGCTCGCGTTCCGTCGTCGGCCCCCGTGGCGCTCGGGATGCCGAGGGTGCGGACCGAAGAGGCGGCGCCGTCGTCGCTGTTGACGCTTGAGCAGATCGAGACCTTCTCCGTGGAGACATCGAAGGATGTGTGCCGGCTCTGCCAGAACCACTGCCAGCGGACCATCTCCACGTTCGCGGACGGCACGCAGCACGTGTCCGGCAACCGGTGCGACCGGGGGGCCGAGGTGGACAACAGGCGGCTCGGCAAGCAGGCGAAGAGCGAGCTGCCGAACATCTTCGAGGAGAAGTACAAGAGGATGTTCTCCTACCGCCGCCTGACGGAGTCCGCCGCGCACCGCGGGGACATCGGGATCCCGCGCGCGCTCAACATGTACGAGAACTACCCGTTCTGGTTCACGATGCTCACCAAGCTGGGCTTCCGCGTGATGATCTCGGGGCGCAGTTCGCACGATGTGTTCGAGCTGGGCATGGACTCGATCCCCTCGGAGAACGTGTGCTATCCGGCCAAACTGGCGCACGGCCACATCCAGCAACTGCTGGACAAGGGCATCAGGACCATCTTCTATCCCTGCATCGCCTACGAGCAGAAGCTGATCGCGGGCGCGGAAAACCACTTCAACTGCCCCGTGGTCATGAGCTACCCGGAGGTCATCAACGCGAACGTGGAGGACCTCCAGGAGCACGGGATCCGCTTCATGCTGCCGTTCTTCAACCTTGCGGACCCGGAGACCCTCGTGCGCCGGATCGTGGAGGAGTTCGCGGACTGGGACGTGACCGAGGAGGAGGCGCAGGAGGCCGTGGCGGCCGCCTACGCCGAGGACGAGGCGGTCAAGGAGGACGTGCGCGAGATGGGACGCTCCGCGCTCCGCTACATGGAGGACAACGGCGTGCCCGGGATCGTGCTCGCGGGCAGGCCCTACCACCTGGACCCGGAGGTGCACCACGGGATCCCGGAGCTGGTGAACTCGCTCGGGCTCGCGGTCCTCACCGAGGACGCGGTGGTGGAGCAGGGAACCGTGGAGCGGCCCCTCAACGCTCGCGACCAGTGGGCCTACCACGCGCGCCTCTACGAGGCGGCGGCCGTGGTGGCGAAGAAGCGGCCCGATCTGGAGATGGTGCAGCTGAACTCGTTCGGCTGCGGGCTCGACGCCATTACCGGCGATCAGGTCCAGAACATCCTGGAGGCTGCGGGCCGCGTTTACACCACCCTCAAGATCGACGAGGTCTCGAACCTGGGCGCCGCCCGGATCCGGCTCCGCTCCCTGTACGCGGCGGCGCAGGCCCGCATCGGGCGCCCCGTGGAGGAGCGGCCCGAGCTGAAGGTGGAGCGCCGGAAGTTCACCCAGCAGATGTTCGATGAGGAGTACACGATCCTCATGCCCATGATGGCGCCGTTCCAGATGCCACTGCTGGAGGCGGCGGCGCGCTCGCAGGGCTACAACTTCAGAATGCTGCCCACGGTCTCGAAGGACGCGATCGAGGGGGGCCTCAAGTACGTGAACAACGACGCCTGCTATCCGGCGATCGTGGTGATCGGTCAGTTGCTCGAGGCGCTGGGCAGTGAGGACGTGGACCCGGACAGGGCCGCCGTGGTCATCACCCAGACGGGTGGCGTCTGCCGCGCCACCAACTACGCGGCCATGCTGCGCAAGGGACTGAAGGAGGCGGGCTTCGAGCAGGTGCCGGCGCTCACGATCTCTGCGGGTTCGCTGGAGAAGCACCCCGGCTTCCGGCTCACCCCCTCGCTCGTGGTCAAGCTCTGGCGCGCGGTGCTGCTCGGCGACCTGCTGCAGAACCTGACGCTGCGCGTGCGGCCGTACGAGAAGTCGAGGGGCTCCGCGATGGAGCTCTACCACTACTGGAACCAGATCGCCTACGAGTACCTGCACGATGACGGCTGGTCCGCCACCCTGCGCCGCCGCATCACGTGGGCGGACGTGACCCGCATGATGATCCGCGCATTCGACGCGCTCGAGCTGCGGGACGAACCGCGCCGCCCCCGCGTGGGCCTCGTGGGAGAAATCCTCGTGCAGTACCACCCGGACGCGAACAACCACGCCGTGGACGTGATCGAGCGGGAGGGCTGCGAGGCGGTCCTTCCCGGACTGGCAGGCTTCGTATACCAGGGTATGGCCTCCGCCGAGTGGCGCTACGAGACCCTCGGTGTGGGCAAGCGGACCCGCTGGATGAAGGACGCCGCCATCTGGGCGCTCCAACGCTTCGAGGAGCCGATCCGGAAGGAGCTGGCTCGCACCGGCGGCAAGTTCGCGGAGCCGGTCCCGATCAAGACCCTGGCCGGGCTCGTGGACGGCGTGGTGCAGCTGGGCAACAACGCGGGCGAGGGCTGGTACCTCACCGCGGAGATGATCCACATGATCGAGTCCGGGACGCCGAACATCATCTGCGCCCAGCCATTCGCCTGCCTGCCGAACCACATCACCGGTAAGGGAATGTTCCGCGAACTGCGGCGCCGATACCCCGAGGCGAACGTGGTGGGCATCGATTACGATCCGGGCGCCTCCGAGGTGAACCAGTTGAACCGCATCAAACTGATGATCTCCACAGCCATGGAGCGCCGGGACACGCTGCCCCAGGGGGCGGATGGCTCCGCGATGCCGTTGCCGTTCGACGATTCTGTGCTGCCGGACCTGCGTTACGAGATGGCCCACCGGGTCATGGCGGAACGCGAGTCGGCAGACCGCGGCTCCCGGAGGTAGCCCACACCCACCTTCTTCCTCAACTCTCGCCGACTGTGTGGCCAAGATTCGGCAACTCTGCCGTCGACTGTGTGGCCAAAATTCGGCAACTCTGCCATCGACTGTGTGGCCAAGTTCTGTAAATTCCCCGTCGACTGTGTGGCCAAAGTCCTTGGCCACACAGTCGATGGGGGTTTTGCGGAAAACTAACCACCCAGTCGACGTACGGTTGCGGCTGCGCTCGCCGCCCATCGCCGGCGCCCCACGAAACTGCGCACACCCGGCGGGATCACACCGATTACGGGACCATGGTCGGATGGCGATCCTCATCGACCAGCCGCGTTGGCCGAACCACGGCACCCTCTGGGCGCACGTGGTCTCGGACAGCTCGCTCAGCGAGCTGCACGGGTTCGCCGCGGCCGCGGGCATCCCGGCGCGCGGCTTCGACCACGACCACTACGACGTCCCCGCCCGACTCCACACCGAACTCATCGCGCGCGGAGCGGAGCCGGTCACCTCACTCGAGCTCGCCCGCCGCCTCATCGACGCCGGCCTCCGCGTGCGCGCCCGCGACCGTACCCCCTCCCGTGCGGTTGCCACCGAGGAACTGCAACGCCGGTGGCAGGAACTCCTCCCGCAGCATGCCGAACGCGGGGTGGCGCTGCTCGCCCGCTGGAGCGAGCGGCACCGGCACTATCACGATGTGCGCCACCTGGCCCACTGCCTCACCTCCCTCGATGAGCTCACGGATTCCGCGCCGGAGCGGCCGGTGGCCCTCGCCGCCTGGTACCACGACGCCGTCTACGAGGGCGTGCCCGGCGAGGACGAGGAGGCCTCCGCTGTGCTCGCAGAGCGGGAACTCGAGGAGGTGATCGGCCGCGCCGAGGCCCGTGAGGTGGGCCGCCTCGTCCGCCTCACCGCCGCCCACGCTCCCGGGCTCGATGACGAGCGCGGCACCCTCCTCTCGGACGCCGACCTCTCGATCCTGGCCGTCAACAACGGCCGCTACCACGTCTACCTCCGCGACGTTCGCCTCGACTTCGCACACGTGGGAGACGCAGACTTCCGGGAGGGGCGCCGCCGAGTGGTGGAAGGTCTGCTGGCCACCGAGCCGCTGTTCCGCACCCACCGCGGCCACGCGCTCTGGGAGGCGGCGGCCCGCGCCAACCTCCTCGGAGAGTTGCAGTTCCCGGCGCGCTGAGCGCCACTTCTCGACGGCGCCGCTCACGTTCCCGCGGGAACGCCCCTCCCGTTGTACTGCCTCTCGACGGCGCCGCTCACGTTCCCGCGGCAAGGCCCCTCCCGCCGCACTGCTTCCCGACGGCGCCGCTCACGTTCCCGCGGCAAGGCCCCTCCCGCCGCGCCGCGCCGGTCAGAGGCCTTCCCGCGGGAACGCCCCTCCCGCCGCACTGCTGCCGGACGGCGCCGCTCACGTTCCCGCGGCAAGGCCCCTCCCGCCGCGCCGCGCCGGTCAGAGGCCGCGGGACTCCGCGATCACCGTCTCGAGCAGCCGTGCGATCCGCTCGTCCGTGACCCGCCGCGACGGATCCGCATCATGCCACTCCACAATCTCCCGCGCACCCTCTGCCCACGGGATCTGCGCCGACCACCCCGGTGCGATGTCGCGGATCTTGGTGTTGTCGAAGATCCGAGTATTCGCCTTGTCGCCTGCAATCGAGGCTCCCATCCGCTCATCGTGCGCCGCCACGATCGCGGATGGCACCTGCACGATCTCCGCCTCTGCGCCGGCGGCGGCCAGCAGCACCTCCGTGATCTCCCTCCAGGTGGGCGCCTCCTCACACGTGATGTGGAAGGCGTCGCCAGCCACGTCGTCTCGGCCGAGCAGCTGGACGAAAGCCCGCGCAAAGTCCGAGGCGTGGGTGAGGGTCCAACGTGAGTGACCGTCGTCGGGAACGATCACCGGTCGGCCGGAGCGGGCGAGCTCCACCGCGGTCCAGCCGCCCGCAATGGGCACGAGCGAGCCGTCGTAGGTGTGGGAGGGGCGCACGACCGTGACCGGGAAGCCGGACTCGCGGTACTCCTCGATCAGCAGGTCCTCGCACGCGATCTTGTCCCGCGAGTACTCCCAGTAGGGATTGCGTAGCGGCGTGGATTCGGTGATCGGGAGGCGCAACGGCGGCGTCTGGTAGGCGGACGCCGAGCTGATGAACACGAACTGGCCCACGCGGTTGCGGAACCACTCGATGTCCTGCGCCACGTGCGCGGGCGTGAAGGCGAGGAAGTCGATGGCCACGTCGTAGTTCTCCCGCGCGAGCAGATCCTCCACCACGCTGCTGGTGCGGATGTCCCCGGTGGCGAAGCTGACCCCGGGGGGCGTTCCCCCCGCCGACGACGTTCCCCGCGTCACCACCGTGAGCTCGGCCCCCGCCGCGCTCGCCTCTCGCACCACCGCACCCGAGATAACGCCGGTGCCGCCCAGGATCAGAACCTTCACATGAGAAGTATCGTCTGGGCGGGGCTGGGCCGCGACCAGGGTTGCCAGTGCGGGGCGCTGGCCCGCCCGGCTCTGCCCGGTCCCGCGCCTGTGCGCCCGGCCGGCTGGCGCGGGGCCTTCTGTCCGGTCCCGCGCCTGTGCGCCCGGCGTTCGCCGCCGTTCTCCGGGCTGTTGCCGATTTCCGTCGCTACGTCCCGCTCGCCGTTGCGCCTGCTGCGCCTGCCCCGGCACTACCGCCGCACCAAAAGATCATTGGGTGGGATGTTAGAGGTCTAACGTCTAACATCCCACCCAATGTGCAGGTGCGGTGGCGGCCAAGCCCCGCTGGAGGTGCGGTGGCGGCCAAGCCCCGCTGGACGTGCTGAGGCGGCCAAGCCCCGCTGGACGTGCTGAGGCGGCTACGCTCCCGCGGAACGCGCTACGGTGCCTGCGTCACCCGTCTCGGCCGAGCCTGCGGCGACACCTGCGGGGACCAGTTCCGCGTCGGTAGCAGGTGCGCCATCGGCCGCAGCAACTGCGCCCGCTGCCATCTCCGCA
>JAAZBW010000486.1 GCA_012513625.1 Actinomycetales bacterium
AGCGGCCCACGCGGCAGTGGCCGGTACCGAGTCACTCATCGCCTCACTCGAGCTCGAGCTCGCCGGCATTGCGGCCGTCGTCTCCCAGGCGGAAATTACCGCCGCGCAGGCGTTCGAGGCACAGCTCGTGGCCCAGGAGGCACTCGATGCCGCTACTGCCGCCGCCGCGGTCGCGAGCCAGAGGGCCGCCGAATCGGCCACCGCCCTCGCGGAGGAGCGCACCACGCTTGCGGCGCTCGCGCGCGAGACCTATCAGGGTGGCTCCACGTCCGTGGGCACCCTCATGCCGTTCCTCACCGAGAGACCCGCGGATGCGCTCGGCCTCTCCACCTACCTCGCCCAGCTGGGCGCGCGCACAGACGCCGATGTCCGTGCGTTCGAAGCGCTCGCTGCCGTGGACGATGTGCTCCAGGCCGAAGCTGCCACCGCCGTCGAGACGCAGGCCGCAGCCGAGGCGGAGCTCGCCCGCTCCGCTGACGAGGCGCAGCGCCGCCTCGCGGAGTCCTCCAGCCAGTTGCGCTACACGTCCGAGCGGCGGGAGCAGTTACTTCACCAGCTCGCAGCACAACGGCAGAGCACGGTGGACCTCGAGCGGGAGCGCCAGGACGAGCTCGACCGGCGGGCGCGTGAATCCGCCAACATTATCGCGATGCAGGAGGCGCTCGCGGCGCCGTCGACGACGGAGACCACCCCACGTGCCCCGGCACCCTCCGGCAACTCGGGTGCCGTCACGGGAGCCACCCCGGACACCTCACGTGACGAGAACCGGCCCACCACTCCGGCGCCCGCCCCCTCCACTCCTGCCCCCAGCGTCCCGGAGCCCGCCCCAGCACCCGCTCCGGCTCCGGCGCCTGCACCCACCCCGGCCCCCGCTCCGGCCCCGACGCCGACGCCTGCCCCGGCTCCGGCCCCCACGCCGGCCCCCGCCCCGGCACCGGCGTACACCGTCTCAGCGGCGAGCGGCACCTACTACGCCACCACCACCCTCAACCTCCGCTCCGGACCGGGCACCACCTACGGCGTGGTGGGATCGCTGGCGCGGAACGCCACGGTGGAGGTGACGGGCACCTCGAACGGCTGGTACCGGATCGGCAGCGACCGCTGGGCGTCCGGCACCTACCTCGTTCGCGGCACGCCGCCCGCGCCGCAGCCGGCTCCGACGCCCGCACCCACGCCGGCGCCCGCTCCCTCGAACAAGGTGGAGACCGCGATCTCCTACGCGATGGCCCAGGTGGGAAAGCCCTACGTCTACGGCGCCAATGGCCCCAACTCGTGGGACTGCTCCAGCCTCACGCAGGCGTCGTTCCGGCAGGCCGGCATCTCGATCAGCCGCTCGTCCAGCTCGCAGTACTCGAGCGGCACGCGGGTACCGCTCGCACAGGCGCAGCGCGGTGACCTAATGTTCTGGTCCTCGAACGGGGCCCAGTCCGGGATCTACCACGTGGCGATCTACCTGGGCGGCGGCATGAAGGTCCACGCACGCGCACCCGGCTGGGGCGTGCAGCACGATTCGGTGTACTACGCGAACATCATGCCGAACGTGGTCCGCCTCGGCTGATACGCCCGCGAGCCACCCGAACAGACGACGAGGGTGTGGTCCGAGCCGCAAACGGCCTCGGCCACACCCTCGGTGCGTTTCTCAGTGCTGGTCGTAGTAGCCCTGGTCCTTGGCGCGCTGGAAGGAGCGGTGGATCTCCACCTCGGCCTCCTCGCGCCCCACCCAGTGGGCGCCCTCCACGGACTTGCCGGGCTCGAGGTC
>JAAZBW010000487.1 GCA_012513625.1 Actinomycetales bacterium
CCGGGAGTGGGCGCGCCGCCTCCGGGCCCGGGTCCACCGCCGCGGCCGCGCACCCGGTTCACGATCCGGCGGATCGGGCCCACCATCTGCTCCAACTCCTCCACGCCGAGCAGCCGCAGCAGCCCCAGATAGATCCCCAACATGAGGAGGCCGATCACGGCCAGCTTGAGGAAGGCGTCGAAGAAGCCGGCCGAAACGGGACCCCACAGGCTCAGCGCACCCCAGCCCGCGAGCGCGGCCGGAACCACCGCGAGCGTGAGCCGGATGTAGGTACGGAGGGTGCGGGAACCGTCGAGGCTGGGGAGCTTGGTGCGCAGGGAGAGGTAGCCAATCAGGCCGCCCAGGTACTGGCCCGCCGAGTTGGCGAGCGCGGCCACGATCAGCCACCACTGCGGCGGCAGGAAGAAGATGGCGGCGAACCCGGCCACCACGATCAGGAGGGACATCGGGATCTGGATGAACGCGAGGGTCTTCGCGTCCTCGTACGCGAACGAGACGCGCTGGACCACCGTCCAGATGGACTGGCCCGGGATGCCGATACACAGGGCGGCCAGCACCGCAGCGAACGCGGAGACGCTGCCCTCGCGCGTGGTGAACAGCACGGTCTGGACCACCGGGATCGCCAGCACCACCATCGCGGCGGAGGCGAACATGGTGAACACGCCGAGGATCCGCAGTGAGCGGGACATGTCCTGGCGGACGCCCAATCCGTTGCCGGCCGCGGCCTTCGCAGACATGGAGGTGAAGATCGCGGTCACGAGCGAGGTGGTCACGAGCGATTGCGGAAGCATGTACACCACGAACGCGGAGGTGTAGGCGGTAGTGGTGGCGATACCCAGGTAGCTCGGATCGCCGGCGTTCTGGAGCTCCGTGGCCACGCCGTTCGCCGCGGCGCCCACGTTGGAGAGCATGAGGAAGCCCACCTGGCCGATCAGGAGCCCCGCGAACGCCCACTTGGCCATACGGCTCGCGCCGGAGAGGCCCGCGCCGCGGAAGCGGAAGTCGAGGCGGAATCGGACGCCGGACTTCCGGAGGGGCGGGATGAGCACCAGAGCCTGGGAGGCCACGCCGAGCAGCGAGACGCCGCACACGAGCGCGATCCTGGCCGCGTCCCAGTCCGCCGGGGAACCCCCGGAGCCATCGGCGGCGCGCCCGTACACCCAGATGTAGACGAATAGCCCCACGATCGAGACCACGTTGTTCATCACCGGCGCCCACATGTACGGCCCGAACGAGCCGCGCGCGTTGAGGATGTTCCCGAACAGGGCGTACATCCCATAGAAGAAGATCTCCGGGATACACCACAGGGCCATCGCGATCGCCACGGCCCGCCACCCCGGGTCCATCTGGCCGGCGTACAGGATTACGAGCAGCGGCGCCGCCACCGTGAACACCACGGTGGCCACGAACAGGATCGATCCCGCCAGCGTGATGAGCTTGTTCAGGTACTCGGTGCCGCCATCCTTCCGGCGCATTGCCCGCACGATCTGCGGCACCAGGATCGCGTTCATGACTCCGCCGGCCAGCAGGTTGTAGATGGTGTTCGGCAGGTTGTTCGCCACGTTGAACGCATCCGCCTGGCCCATGGAGCCGAGCGCCGCGAGCAGCACGAGGAGCCGGACCATGCCGAGGATCCGGGAGACCAGCGTGCCGGAGAACATCTTGGCGAACGCCGAACCGAGGGTGTTCCCGCCGCCGCCGATTCCGCCGCTGTTGCCGCTACCGCCGCTGCCGGCCCCACGGCCGCCGCCGCTGCTGGTCCCGCTGCCGCCGCTGTTGTCGCTCCCGCTGTTGCCGCCAGTCCCGCCGCTGCTGTCCGCGCTACTCACCCGGTCCTCCTCGGGGCCCAGCGGACCACCTCGCCATGCGGGCCTCCTCCAACTCCGCGAGGTGGACCTCGTACTGCTCCCGGGCCTCCTCGAGCACGGCGGAGCGGTCCTCGCGCACGTTCCGCCGCACGGTGCGGAAGATTCCAAAACCGAAGGAGACCACGCCGAGCCCGATCAGCCCCAGCATGGCGGTGTTCTCCCACTCGGCACGCATCCGCACCTCTACGGGCAGGCCATCCCCGAGCGGCTGCCCGTCCGGAGTGCTCAGCAGGATCTCCACCGTGAGATCACCCGAACCCACCGCCGTCACCGGGATATCGCCACGAACTTCGCTCCCGGCGGGCACGGTCACGAGCTGCGGCTCCACCTGCTGCAGCCGCAGGTCCGTGGCCGTCAGAGACACCAGCACCGTGGCGTCCGTGGCCAGTTCGTTCGAGACGGTCAGCGGGAAGTTCGAGGACTCCGAGACCATCAACACGTTCGCCGGCGTGATCACCGAGAGCTTCCCCCGCAGATCGGCGACGGCGTCGCTCGCCACCGCGAGGCGGCGGTCCCTCTCGGCGGGGTCGGCCCGCCACGCCCGGGCGGCAAGCAGGTCCAGCTGGGCCAGTTCCGGCGTGGTGATCGCGGCCGGATTCTCCACCACGCTCGCCACCACCTCGAAGCGCCCCTCAACGTCCGCAGCCTCTCCGAGTTGGCCGGCGGTCACAGCGCCGCCTGACGGGTCCTCCGCAGAATCGAGGACCTGAACCCCCACGTCCGGTGCCGTGGACGTGAGTGCCACCGCCTCGGAGAGGGTGACCGGGGTGACCCAGGGCAACTCCGGGAGAACGGTGGTGACGTGGTTGGGTGCACCGTCGTCGTCGGGGGAGAGGGAGACGAGCACGGGGCGGGCGAGGTCCGGGTCCTCGCGCACCGTGACGGCGGTGGTAGCGGCGGTGAGTTGGCGCTGCTGTGAGGCGGTGAGGAGGTGGGTGGTATCGGCGACGACGGCGGTGCCGGCAAGCACCTCACCCAGGAGCGTGTCGAGGACCACGGCGGGCCGGCCACCCACCATGACGGCGGCGCCCGGGGTGCCGGTGGCGTACCAGCCGGGGACGGAGTCGGCGGAAATGAGGAGCGGCGAAGGGTCGGCATCCGCGACGGCGCGGGAGGGATCGATCGTGCCCTCGATGGGATTCGTGGAGGGAGCGCCGAGTTGGGCGAGTTCGTCGGCGGAGCGGATGGCTGCGCCTGCGATGAGGTCTGGGCGTTCGGCGGCCTGGAGGGCGGCGGTGTCCGCCCACGCCCACGGGAGGGACCAGACCTCGGCGGCGGTGCCGAGGAGGGGCTGCACGGAGTCGCGGGTGGCGGGCGAGGTGGAGGGGAGTGAAAGCGGCGCGGGATCCACGAGGAGGGTGACGCCGGGGGCGGTTCCCTGGGAGAGGAGGCGGGAGTAGCGGTCTTCCCAGCCTGCCGCGGAGGCGAGTTCTGTGGTGGTGGGGGTGATGGGGACCAGGACGCCCACGGGGACGGGGGTAATCTCCGGCTCGTTCCACCAGGTGACCCAGGAGCGGTCGCGGTCGGGGAGTGCGGCGGTGCTGGGCGCTGGCTCGCCTGCACCAGGGATCTCGGGGGTGGGGGCGCTGGGGGTGGCGGTGGCGCCGTCGTCGGTCTCGGTCGTTTCTGGGACCACGGACTCCACCTGGATCCCGCGCGGCCCCCAGGTGTCGAAGCGGAAGTCCGCGGCGGGGACCTCGAAGCGGACCTCGGCGGTGGCGCCCGGGCCGAGCGTGGGGACGGAGAGTTCGGCCAGGTCCACGGCGGCGATATAGGCGTCCGGGTCCAGCCAGCGATGCAGTGTGAAGCGTGTGTTGGGGGTCCATCCCTGCGCGGCGAGCTCTACGGTGGCACCCTCGATCCGCTCCTCGGAGCGGTTGGTGACGCGGACGCGAACGTTGGCGGCGTCCCCCTCGCGGAGGACGGCGGGCCACACCTCCATGATCTCCACGTC
>JAAZBW010000488.1 GCA_012513625.1 Actinomycetales bacterium
ATGCGGCGGCGGGCATGAGGTCGGATCGGCCTGGGGCGGCGGTCCAGACCGCCACCGGGATGTCCACGTGCGCCACCTGGCCCGCGGCGTGGACCCCGGCATCGGTACGTCCGGCCACAGTCAGCCGGACGGGAGTGCGGGCGAGGACCCCGAGCGCCTCGGCGAGCGTGCCCTCCACGGTGGGGAGGTCCGGTTGAGCGGCCCAGCCTTTGAAGGCGGTGCCGTCATAGGCGATCTGAAGGCGGACACGCACGGGCATGCAGCAATCGTGTCACACGGTTGCGGGTCGCCGGCAGCAGGGACGGAGCCGCTAGCGTAGAACCCATGGACCCCGTCACGCTCACGATCGACTGCGGTGGCGGCGGCATCAAGGGCTCCGTGTTCGGACCCGCGGGCGAGGTCCTCTCCCAACCGGTGCGGGCAGTGACGCCCTATCCCCTGCCGCCCCAGCGGCTCGTCAGCGTGATCACCTCGCTCGCCTCCCAGCTCCCGCCCGCCACCCGCGTCACGGTGGGAATGCCGGGCATGATCCGTGGCGGGCGCGTGGTCTCCACCCCGCACTACGTGTGCAGGGCGGGTCCTCGCACCCGCGTCCTCCCCGAGTTGGTCGAGGCGTGGGCGGACTTCCCGATGGCCTCCGCCGTCGAGACCTCCCTCGGCATCCCCGCCCTCGTGCTGAACGACGCCGAGGTGCACGGCTACGGGCTCGTGAGTGGGCAGGGACTCGAGATGGTCCTCACGCTCGGCACCGGCCTCGGGAACGCCGTCTTCCTCGACGGCGTGCTCGCCCCCCACATGGAACTTTCCCAGGCCCCGGGCAAGTGGGGACTGACCTACGACGAGTACCTCGGCGAGCACGAGCGCATCCGGCTCGGCGACGCCCACTGGTCCCGCCGGGTGCGGACCGTGGTGGAGGGCCTCCACGCGGTGTTCCTGTGGGACCGGCTCTACATCGGCGGCGGCAACGCCCGGCGGATCACCGCACTCGCGGCGGCCCGTTTCGGCGAGGAGGTGCAACTCGCCCCCAACTCGGCCGGCCTCACGGGCGGGGTGCGGGCCTGGGAGCACGCGCGGTAGGCACACGCGAAGAGGGGAGCCCCTCGCGGGACTCCCCTCTTCTGTGCGTCAACAACGCGGGAGGTTACTTCTCCTCGGCGGCCTCGTCAGCGGTGGCCTCGTCGTCGGAAACCTCGGCGGTCTCCACGGCGAAGTCGTCCGTGCCGGCCTCGGCGTCCTCGGTCTCGGGCGCCACGTCGAGGTCAACCTCGATGGACTCCGCGGGCTCCGGCGTGGGCTCGGGCTCCACCACGGGGGTGGCAGCCTTCTTGGGGGCTGCCTTCTTGGTCTTCACCGGCTCAAGCACGAGCTCGATCAGCGCCATGGGGGCATTGTCGCCCTTCCGCGCGGGGAGCTTGGTGATCCGGGTGTATCCGCCATCACGGCCCTCGAACTTCGGCGCGAGCTCCTCGAAGAGGAGGGCGACAATGTCCTTGCGGCGCACCTTCGCCAGCACGGTACGACGGGCGTGCAGATCGCCCCGCTTGGCCTTCGCGATGAGGCGCTCGGCCTCAGGCTGGAGGCGCTTCGCGCGGTGCTCGGTGGTGGTGATCGCCCGGTGCTCGAAGAGA
>JAAZBW010000489.1 GCA_012513625.1 Actinomycetales bacterium
AGTGCGCCACCAAGGCCCTCGAGAACGCCGCCCTCGAACTCACCGAGGAGGAGCTCGCCGGTCTCGACGACGACGCCCGGGCCACCCTCGCCGCGAACGCCGCCGCCCGTGGCCGGGAGGGTCACGTCACCACGTTCATCTCCCCCAGCCAACAGCCCATCCTCGCGCGGCTCACCAACCCGGCCGCCCGCCGTCGCGTGCTCGCGGCCTCCCTCTCCCGCGCATGGGGCGATGACGACGCCACGGACACCCGCGAGCTCATCCTCCGCCTCGCCCGCCTCAGGGCCGAGCGGGCGCGCCTCCTCGGGCACGCGGACCACGCCACCGTGGTGGCGGCGCAGGGGACGGCGAAGTCCTCCGCCGCGGTGGCGGAACGCCTCGCCCAGCTCGCCCCCGCCGCCGCCCGGAACGCCGCCCGCGAGGCCGGGGAACTGGCCGAACTCAAGGCGGAGACGGACTCCGGCGCGTTCGAGCCCGCGGACTGGGTGTTCTACGAGGAGCGGCTGCGCTCCCGTTGCTTCGCCATCGACGACGACGTGCTCCGGCCCTACCTCGAGCTCGGATCGGTGGTGGAGGACGGCCTCTTCTTCGCCGCCAACCGCCTCTACGGCCTCGCCTTCGTGGAGCGGCCCGACCTCGCCGGCTACGCGCCGGACGTGCGCGTCTGGGAGGTACAGGAGGAGGACGGCACTGAGCTGGGCCTCTTCCTCGGCGACTTCTACGCGAGGCCCGGCAAGCGCGGCGGCGCGTGGATGCACAACCTCGTGGAGCCGTCCGCGCTGCTCGGCACGAAACCCGTCATCATGAACAACCTCAACGTCACGAAGCCTGCCGAAGGCGAGCCCACGCTGCTGACGTGGGACGAGACCCGCACCTGCTTCCACGAGTTCGGCCACGCGCTGCACGGCCTCCTCTCGGACGCCCGCTACCCCAGCCTCGAGGGCACGAACGTGCCGCGGGACTTCGTGGAGTTCCCCAGCCAGGTGAACGAGATGTGGATGGTCAACCGCGAGGTGCTCGAGAGCTTCGCCCGCCACCACGTGACCGGTGAGGCGCTCCCCGCCGAACTCGTGGGGCGCCTGCAGGAGATGGGCGCGTTCGGGCAGGGCTTCGCCACCTCCGAATACCTGGCGGCCACCCTGGTAGACCAGGCGTGGCACCGTCTCACGCCGGAGGATGTGCCCACGGACCCGGAGCAGGTGGCCACCTTTGAGGCCGCCGCGCTCGCCGAGGCCGGGCTGGGCAACCCCCTGGTCCCCCCGCGCTACCGCTCCGCCTACTTCAACCACGCGTTCGGCGGCGGCTATGACGCCAATTACTACTCGTACATCTGGTCCGAGGTGATGGATGCGGACACGGTGGAGTGGTTCCGCACGGACGCCGCCATGACCCGGGAGGACGGCAGCTCCGACGGCGGGCTCAACCGGGATGCCGGCGAGCACTTCCGTCGCACCCTGCTCGGCCGGGGGAACACGCGCGATCCGCTCGAGTCGTATCGGGAGTTCCGCGGCAGGGACGCCGAGATCGGCCCGCTACTCGTGCGCCGCGGACTCGACTGATCGCCCCCACCCACGTCGACTGTGTGCCCTAGGGCAGCGCCTGACCCACCCGGCCCGACGACGGAACTCGCCCTACGTCGTCGCCCCACCCACGTCGACTGTGTGCCGTAGGGCAGCGCTCGACCCACCCGGCCCGACGACGGAACTCCCCCTACGTCGTCGCCCCAGCCTTCCCCTGGGCGGGCGGTGCGTGCCCGGCGTCGCCCGGCAGTTACGTGGGGTTCCGCTGCGGCGAGACAGGCCGTGCGGTCGTGCCGGCCACACCGGCCACGAGTAGCAGGGCGATGGCGGTGGCCACGCTGCCCGGCCACGCCCCGATGTCCCAGGCAAAACCGAGGATGATGCCGCCGACGGACGAACCGAGGTAGTAGGAGAGCGTGTAGAGGGCCGAGGACTGGGAGGGCGCGGGCGAGAACCGTGCGGCGGCCGCGTTCGCTATCGAGTGCAACGTGAAGAAGCCGGCAGAGAGGACGAGGAGGCCGAGGACCACGGCCACGAGGCTCTCGAGCACGGTGATCATCACACCGACGATGGCCGCGAGCGCGGCCGGCAACATCACGCGCGCCACGGAGAATCGTTGCACCCAGCGGCCCGCCACGGCAGAGGTCAGTGTCCCGGAGAGGTAGGTGAGGAAGAGGAGCCCGGTGAAGCCGGGACCGAGCCAGAACGGCGCGCCCGCCACCCGGTAGGTGGTCACATTGAAGATCCCCACGAAGGCGGCCATCGCGAACCCTCCCACCACGAACATGCGGAGGCGGAACGTGCGGTTCGGGTCTGGATGCGTGGTTTGCCTCCGGGACAGGCGGCGGCCCGGGGTCTGCGCGGTGGGGAGCAGCACGTGGGCGAGCACGCCGGTGGCGAGCGCAAGGAGGGTGGAGGCCATGATCGCGCCCCGCCAGTCGAGGAGTTCGGTGAAGGCGCCGGCTGAGAGCCGCCCGAGTACGCCGCCCAGCGTGGTTCCCGAGATGTAGAGACCGCCCATGCGCCCGAACGCCCAGGGGGAAGCCTCGTCCACCACCCATGCCATGGCGGAGACCATGATGAACGCGAGGCCGATCCCCATCACGCCACGGGCGGCCAGGAGGAGGTCCCACCGGGGCGCCACCGCCGAGGCGATGCCGGCGGCGGCGGCGATCGCGAGGCCGAGCTGCATGGACCGGGAGCGGCCGATGCGGGAGGCGAGCTGTCCGAGCGGGATCACGGCGAGCGCGATCCCGAGCGTGGTGGCGGAGAGCAGTAGCGCGGACTCGGTGGCGTTCCGTCCGAAGTCCGTGCCGATGATCACCAGCAGGGGCTGCACGGTGTACATCAGCCCGAATGTGGAGATCCCGATCAGGAACAGGCCGGCCAGGCTCCGCCGGTACTGCGGGTGTCCCGGTTCGAGGTTGAGCCCCGGCATGGACTAACGGAACTGGTCCGGCGCCTCGAACTGCGCCTGGTACAGGTCAGCGTAGGCCCCGCCCCGGTCGAGTAGCTCGTGGTGGGAGCCCTGCTCCACCACGTCCCCGTTTTCCATCACCACGATGAGGTCGGCATCCCGGATGGTGGAGAGCCGGTGGGCGATGATGAACGCCGTGCGGCCCTTCCGCAGCTCCGCCATCGCCTGCTGCACCAGCACCTCGGTGCGGGTGTCAACGGAGGAGGTGGCCTCGTCCAGCACCAGGATCTGGGGGTCTGCGAGGAATGCGCGCGCAATCGTGAGCAGCTGCTTCTCGCCGGCCGAGAGGGACTCGTCGGTGACCATGGTCTCGTAGCCATCCGGCAGGGTGCGCACGTGGTGATCGAGGTTGGTGGCGCGCGCGGCGCCCTCGATCTGTTCCTGCGTGGCATCCGGGCGTGCGAACGCGATGTTGGCGGCGATCGTGTTCTCGATCAGCCATGTGTCCTGGAGGACCATGCCCATGCGGGAACGCAGCTCGTCCCGCGGAACGGTGGACGTGTCCACGCCGTCCACGAGGATGCGGCCGGAGCCCACCTCGTTGAACCGCATGAGTAGGTTCACGAGCGTGGTCTTGCCGGCCCCCGTGTGGCCCACGATCGCCACCGTCTGTCCGGGAGCGGCATGGAGCGAGAGGTTGCTGATCACCGGGATTCCCGGAATGTAGGAGAAGTTGACGTTCTCGAAGCGCACATCCCCCACCTCGGCGGGCAGCTCCCCCGTCTCCACGTCCGGGCTCTCCTCCTCGGCGTCCAGGAGCTCGAACACCCGCTCGGCGGAGGCGCCGCCGGACTGGACAAGGTTCGCCATGGACGCGAGCTGTGTGAGCGGCTGGTTGAACTGCCGGGAGTACTGGATGAACGCCTGCACGCTGCCGAGTGAGATCTGCCCGGAGAGGATCCGGAGACCGCCCACCACGGCGATCGCCACGTAGGAGAGGTTCGAGAGCACCATCATCGAGGGCATCATGAGGCCCGAGAGGAACTGGGCGCGGAAGGAGGAGTCGTACAGCTCCTCGTTCTCCTCCGCGAACTGCTCGCCGAACTGCTGCTGCGCCCCGAAGGCGGTCACCACCTCGTGGCCTGTGAACGTCTCCTCCACGATCCCGGTCACGGCTCCCGTGGACTTCCACTGGCGCACGAACTGGGGTTGGGACCGCTTCATGATGGTGGTGGTGACCAGCAGGCCGAGCGGCACGATCACGAGCGCAATGATCGAGAGCGTGGGCGAGATCCACAGCATCATCGCGAGCACGCCCACCACGGTGAGAACCGAGGTGACCACCTGGGAGAGGGTCTGTTGGAGGACCTGGGTCACGTTGTCAATGTCGTTCGTGAGGCGGGAGAGCGTGTCTCCGCGCGAGCCGCCCTCGAGCACGCCCAGGGGCACCCTGTCGATCTTCGCCTGCACCGTCCTGCGCAGCTCGAAGCCCACCCGCTGGATCACCCGCGTGAGGATGCGCGCCGCGATGAGGTTGGCAAGTGCGGCGAGGAAGAAGATGCCGAGCACGATGAGCGCGGTCTGGCCGAGCGCGGTGAAGTCCACGCCCTGGCCGGGCGTGAAGTTGACGCTCGCGAGCATGTCCGCCACATCGTTCTGGCCCGCCGCCCGCATCGCCTCGATGGCCTCCTCCCGGGTGGTCCCGGGCGGCAGGTTTTCACCCACGAGACGCCCGGCCACGCCCTGGAAGATGATGTCCGTGGCATTGCCGAGCAACTTGGGCCCGAGCACGCTGAAGAGGACGCCGAGAGCCGAGAGCACCACCACCACCACGATCGCGAGCCGCTGGGCGCGCAACTGGCCGAGCAGGCGCTTGACGGTGGCGCGCAGGTCCTTGACCCTCGCTGTGGGATCGACTCCCCCGCCCGGTCCGTGCCCTCCGCCGCCTCCACGGGTTCCGCCGCCTCCGCGGCTCCCGCCGCCCCTCGGTCCGGCGCTCATGCTGCCTCCTCCGCGGAGAGTTGGGAGAGAACGATCTCCTGGTAGGTCTCGCAGTTGCCCATGAGCTCAGTGTGGGTGCCCCGTCCCACCACCTCGCCGTGGTCGATCACGATGATTTGATCGGCGCGCCGGATGGTGGCCACCCGCTGGGCGATGATGAGCACGCTCCGGGAGCCCAGGTAGCCGGGGAGCGCGGCGCGCAGGCGTGCGTCCGTGGCGTAGTCGAGCGCGGAGAACGAGTCGTCAAACACTGTGAGGTCCGCGCGCCGCACGAGCGCGCGGGCGATCGTGAGCCGCTGGCGCTGGCCGCCGGAGAAGTTCTTGCCTCCCTGCTCCACGGGAGCGTCGAGGCCGTCGTCGAGGGTCCGCACGAACTCGGCCTGAGCGGCGTCGAGGGCCTCCCACAGCTCCTCGTCCGTGGCGTCCGGCCGGGCGACGCGGAGGTTGGAGGCGATGGTCCCGGAAAAGAGGAACGCGCGCTGCGGCACCATAGCGAAGCGGGCGCGGAGCTCCTCGAGGTCCGTGGCCGCGAGGTCCACACCGCCGTAGCGGACCGCGCCGGACACGGGATCGAGCACACGCGGCAACAGGTTCATGAGCGTCGTCTTGCCGGACCCCGTGGAGCCGATGATGGCGGTGGTGGATCCGGCTGGAACTGTGAACGCCACCCTCCGCAGCACATCCGCCTCCGCACCCGGGTAACGTACGGTGACGTCTTCGAACGCAAGGTCGCGCACGCCGTCGGGAAGGTGGACGGGAGCGGCGGGCGAGGTGATCTTCGGCTCGGTGACCAGCACCTCCCGCACGCGCCTCGAGCTGACCTCCGCGCGGGGGACGATCATGAACATCATCACGGTCATCATCACGCTGATGAAGATCTGCATCAGGTAGTTGAGGAAGGCCACGAGCGAGCCCACCATCATGCCGCCAGAATCAATCCGGGCACCGCCGAACCAGATCACGCCCACCTGGGCAGCCATCACGATGAACTGGACCAGGGGGAAGAGCAGGGCCATCCACATACCCACGCGGGTGGCCACGTCCCGCAACTGCGTGTTCGCCTCTCCGAAACGTGCGCGCTCAGAGTCCTGGCGCACGAACGCCCGGATCACGCGCGCGCCGGTCAGCTGCTCGCGCATGACGGTGTTGATGCCGTCGATTCGGATCTGCTGGGTGGCGAACAGGGGCGCCATCTTCACGAGCGCCAGGGTCATCACGAGGGCGAGGATGGGGATGATCGCCACCAGCAGCCACGAAAGGACCGCGTCCTGCCGGATCGCCATGATCACGCCACCCACCATCATGGCGGGCGCCTGGATCATGATCATGAAGGTCATGAGCAGGGTGTTCTGGATCTGCTGCACGTCATTCGTGGCACGGGTAATGAGCGAGGGCGGCGTGAACCGCGTGATTTCGAGGCCCCCGAACGTCTGGACGCGCTCCACGAAGTCCCGCCGGAGGTCTCGTCCCACCCGCATCGACGTGCGGGCACCGAGGAATGCGATGGAGATCGCGCAGGCGGCCTGGATGCCCGTGATGGCGAGCATGACCCCGCCCGTGCCCCAGATGTAGCCGATGTCTCCGGCCACCACGCCGTAGTCGATGATGTCTGCGTTCAGGGTGGGCAGCGAGAGCGCGGCGGCGGCCTGCACGATCTGGAGGACCACCACGAGCAGGATCGCCCCCCAGTACGGCCGCAGGTAGCGCAACGACAGCCGGATCAGCATGGGTCTCCTCGTGACACTGCCGCCGTCCGGGGTGGATCCTCGGAGTGCGGCGGCGTCCACAAGACTAACCCCGCGAGCGGCGGTCAGCGGGGACGAGTCCTGTGGCGCGGGCCTCATATGGCCCGACGGCGGAGCTCGCCTACTCGAGGGGCGTCACCCGGTACGTGGTCCCGATCGTGGTGTGGGAGCCCGGCGCGAGGAGGGTGGCGTTGCCGCCCACGTTCGCAGTCTCGACGCACACGAAGCCCGGCCAGGCGTTATCCGGGATGTCCGCCATGCCGCGGGTGGTCTCCTCCCATGGGTTCCACACCACCGTGTTGGCGGACGCCTCGTTGGTGATCTCGATGCGGCGAGAGAACCCCGGGTCCCGGATCTCCACGGGCGCGCCGGACTCGTAGACGCGATCGGTGCGGTCCGTGAAGACCACGTCACCCGACTGGGTGGCGTCCTCACCTGCCACCTTGTCCAGGTATGCGACGCCGTCGAGGCCGGTCACGCGCACGTTCTTCACGTCCGCCACGGTGAAGTAGGTGTGGAGGGCCTCCTCCACCTGCAGGTTCGCCTCACCATGGTTGGTGGTGGTCAGCTCGAGGGAGAGCTCCTCGCCCACGGTCACGGTAAGGGAGGCCGACCAGTCCTCGAGCCGGAGGCCGAGGTGGAGCGTGACGGCGCCGTCCGCGGACTCGGAGACGCTGTCCAGCTCCCACGTGGTGATGCGGGCCACGCCGTGCATGGGTTCCTTGTCCCCGCCCGGGCCTTTGGAGAACCAGGGGAGGCAGAGGGGGATGCCGCCGCGGATGGGGTTGCCGTCCTCGAACACGGAGTCCGGGGAGAGCCACAGCACCGGCTCCTGGCCGGCGGGAGTCCACTCGGTGAGGTGGGCGCCGTAGAGGTAGAGGCGGGCGCGCGCCTGTGCGGAGTTGATGTCTACAACGGGGAGGTCGCCCTCACCGGTGCCGATTGTGACGCTGGCTGGAAGTTCGTTCATGTGACGAGCGTAACAACCGCTGGCAACCGTCTCACGGCGAATCGTGCGGGGGTGCGTAGGGTAGGGCCGTGTCTGTTGCCCTGATTGACCTCGATGGAACCCTGATCGACTCCGGCCCCGTGATCTTCAACGCGGCGCGCCACGCCCTCGCACTCGCCGGACTCCCCGAACCCGCGGATATGCGGCCGTTTGTTGGGCCGCCGCTCCCCATCGGGATGCAGACGGTGCTCGGAGTACCGCCCGAGCGCGTGGATGCAGTGATCGCCGACTACCGGGCCCACCAGGAGGCCCATTTGGGCGACACGCCGGTCTACGAGGGGATCGTGGAGGCCTGCACGGAGCTGCGGCAGCGTGGCTGGACGCTCGCGGTGGCCACCTCGAAGTTCGAGGTGATCGCGCGCCGCACGATCGACGTGCTCGGCCTCGCCCCCTACTTCGATGCAATCGCCGGAGGCGATGAGGTTTCGGCCGAGAAGCCCGTGGTGATCGCGCGCGTGCTCGAGCGGCTGCCGGCGGAGGCGGCGGGGGCCGCACCGATCATGGTGGGCGACCGGTGCTATGACATGGAGGGGGCGGCCGCCCACGGGCTGCGCTCGGTGTTCGCGGCGTGGGGCTACGGACCGCGCGAGGAGGGCGCGGCCGCCGATGTGGTGGCGGAGCGTCCGCAGGACCTGGTGCGCGTGCTGACGGAGCTGGCGGGCGCCTGATCGGACAGGACCCTGCCGTGCTGCAGGGTGTGACAGCGCTCACCGGAAGTCCCGGGACCTGCTCGGCACCCGCAGGGAGAGGTGCTCCATGCCGTCGGCCACGAGGTTGGTGACCCCATCCGCCCGCTCCAGGGTGCCGCGGATGACGAGGGCCGCGGAGGTGCGGGCGAGGCGGCGGTGCCGCTCCCACACCCCGCGGGAGCAGACCACGTTCAGCAGGCCCGTCTCGTCCTCGAGGGAGAGGAACGTAATGCCTGCGGCCGTGTGGGGCCGCTGCCGGTGGGTTACCACCCCGCCCACCCGGAGGCGCTCCCCCGGCTCCCTCCCGGCGAGGTCCGCAATCCGGAATACTCCTGCCGCCTCGAGTTCGCCCCGCACGTGGTAGGTGGGGTACACCGAGGTGGTGGAACCCGTGGCCCACACGTCCGCCACCGCCTCCTCCTCGCGCCCCATCGCCGGGAGCTCCGGCGGTTCGGCGCCCACAGCCGTGCCGGGGAGGGGCGGCTGGATCCACACCGAGTCCCCCACCCGGTGCAGGGTGCCGTACTCCTGATCGAGGGCGCCGGCACGCCACAGGTTCTCCCGGCGGGTGCCCCAGGAGCGCAGGGCATTCGCGGTGGCGAGTGCCTCGAGCTGGTTGCGGGTGAGCGCCACCCGGGCGACCAGTTCCGCCACCGTGGAGTAGTTCCCGCCGCGCTGCCGCTCCGCCACGATCCGCTGCGCCACCTCCTCCCCGATCCCCCGCACCTGGGCGAGTCCGAGCCGGACCGCAAGGCCGGGGTCCGGCTCCACGAGGGGGCGGAGGGCGGCTGAGACCTCGGTGCCGGGGGCGCTCCCGCCGTCGTGGTCCTCCGGCCAGCCCCCCACGGGACGGTCCTCCACGCAGGGCTGGACGCCGGACCGGTTGATCTCCACCGGGACCACGCGCACCCCGTGGCGCAGCGCGTCCGCGATCAGGGTCTGCGGAGAGTAGAAGCCCATCGGCTGGGCGGCGAGGAGGGAGGCGTAGAACGCTTCCGGGTGGTGCACCTTCAGCCACGCGGAGGCGTACACGAGGTAGGCGAAGGAGAAGGAGTGGGACTCGGGGAAGCCGAAGTCCGCGAAGGCCTGCAGCTTCGCGTAGATCGCCTCCCCGGTTTCGTGATCGATCCCGCGTTCCGCCATCCCCGCGAGGAAGCGGTCCCTCAGGGCGGCCATGCGCTCCAAGGACCGCTTCGAACCCATGGCCTTGCGCAGCTGGTCCGCCTCGGCAGGACTGAAGCCGGCCACGTCGATCGCGATCTGCATGAGCTGCTCCTGGAA
>JAAZBW010000490.1 GCA_012513625.1 Actinomycetales bacterium
ACGTTGGACGGCCTCGGGGAAGAGGTACAGCTCGGCAATATCGAGGCTCATCTCCCGGTGGAGCGGGTCGAGGCAGCGGACGCACTCCCCCACGAGCCGGGCCTCCACGTGGCCGGAGACGTACACGCCATCGCTCGCGGACTCCACGCGGAGGTCGAGCCGCACGGGGCTGCCCTCGGCCACGCCGATCACCTCGGTGCCGAGGTCTGCGGGGGCGGGGAACTCGATGTCCACGTCCTTGCCGGCGCCAGTGCGGCGCGCGAGGTCATGGATGGGCAGGACCAGTTCTGGGGTGCTCACGCGCCCTCCTCCTCCGTGGTGAGGCGGGCCTGGATGACGGCCCGGCCGGCCTTCACCTGCTTGCGGATCTGCCCGAGCTCGATCTCGAGCTGGGCGAGCTGGCGGTCCGCATAGTCGTTCGCCTCGTCCGCCAGCCGGCGAGCATCCGCCTCGGCCTCAGCTGTGATCTCCTGCGCGCGGATCCTCGCAGCTTCCACGAGGGATTCCTTCTCCACGAGTTGCTTGGCGTGGGACTCGGCCTCCCGCTTCAGCTGGGAGGCCCGCTCCCTCGCGCGCTGCACCACCTGCTGGGCGCCCGCCACGATCTCGTCCGCCTCCTGGATCTGGGCGGGGACCACCTCACGTGCCGCCTCGAGGAGCGCGAGCGCCTCGGCCTTGTTGACGAGAGCGGAGGCGCTCATGGGCATGGGCCGCGCGTTCGCAATGAGCTGCGACAGCTCATCGAGTATCGCGAGCAGGCTCTCGCCCCTGGTGGGGTTCTCGGTCACGTCCGCTCTCCTTCGTAGGCGGCCACGAGGGCCGTCCGCACCACCTCCGGCACGAGCCCGGTGAGCTGGGCGCCGAACTCGGCCATCTCCTTCACATAGCTGGACGCCACATGGTTCAACCCCTGATCCCCCATCACGAACACGGTCTCCACGCCGGACATGTGCCGGTTCAGGAGGGCCATGGTGCGTTCCGCCTCGAAGTCTCCGGAGCCGCGGAGGCCCTTCACGATCATCGTGGCACCCCGTGCGCGCACGAAGTCCGCGAGGAGTCCGTCCACGGGCTCCGCGGTGACCCCGGCGAGCCCGAGTTCTTCCGCAGCCCGCTGCGCGAGGTCCACCCGCTCCTCCACGGAGAAGAGGGAGCGCTTGGCCGGGTTGTGGGCCACCGCAATCACCACCTCGTCCACGAAGGTGAGGGACCGCCGCACCACGTCCAGGTGTCCGAGTGTGATCGGGTCGTAGGACCCGGGGCACACTGCCAGCGTTGTCATGCCCCCAGCGTAGTCGGACCGTCCGCCGGCAGGCCGCCGCCGAGGTCGCGAGCCTGCGCAAACCACACCACTGTGTCCCCGTAGCGCTTCTCGGTGGGCTCGCCCAGCCGGGCTGGGAACGCGGGACTGGGAGAGCGCGCCGCCCCCTCGACGACGACGAGCGCACCCTCCGTCAACCAGTCACCGTCCGCGAGTGCGGCCAGGTCCCCGTCCACGGCGTGCCCGTAGGGCGGGTCGAGGAACACGAGCCCGAACGGAGCGCCCGAGACGCGGGAGATACCGGCGGCGAGGATGGTGGCAGTCTTCGCGGTGATCACGGTGGGACGAACGCCGAGCAGGTGCGCGTTCGCGCGGATCACGGAGGCCGCCGGCCGGGCGGCGTCCACACTGGTCAGGTGGGCGGCGCCGCGAGAGAGTGCCTCGAAGCCGAGGGCGCCGGAGCCGGCGTAGAGGTCGAGTACGCGGGCACCGCGGATGGCGTCACGGGAATCGAGGGCGGAGAAGATGGCCTCCCGGACGCGGTCGGATGTGGGCCGGGTGCCGGACTTCGGTACGGCGAGGGTCCGGCCCCGGAACTCTCCCGAGATGATGCGGCTCACGGCTCCATCCTCTCAGGTGGCGCCATGGCCGGCGGTCGGAGGCTGCCGTGGGGGCCCGGCACGGGCGCGGCGCGGGCCGGTCACAGGTGCGGCGCGGGTTGGTCAGGCTCGTTCCAGGAACTCGCCCATCTGGGACGTCTCGATGCGGTCGAGTTCGGCGCGGAGCCCGGGCATCTGGGCGAGGTCAGGGTCCTGCTCGAACAGGTCGGAGGCGTCCCGGTGCGCCTGCTCGATGAGCTCGCGGTCCCGCAGCACCCGCAGCGTCACGAGTGAGGAGGCGATGCCGGACTGGGCGGCACCCAGCACATCCCCCTCTCGGCGGAGCTCCAGATCGTGCTCGGCGAGCCGGAAACCGTCACGCGTGGCAGAGAACGCCTGGAGTCGCTCGGTGGTGGGCCCCTCACCGCCGGCATGGGAGGAGACGGCGAAGCAGACCCCCGGCTTCTCGCCGCGCCCAATCCGGCCGCGCAGCTGGTGGAGTTGCGAGACCCCGAAGCGGTCTGCGTCGAGGATCACCATGACCGTGGCCTCGGGCACGTCCAGGCCCACCTCCACCACAGTGGTGGAGACGAGGAGCGGGGTGGAGCCGGTACCGAATTCGGTCATCACGCGCTCCTTCGCCTCGGCCGTCATCCGGCCGTGGAGCATACCGATCCCGATGCCGTCGAACGCGGGGCGGGCGCGCACCTCCTCCACCACCTCGAGCACGGCGGAGAGGGGGCGCTTCTCCGTGATGGGGTGCCCCCGCTCATCGAGGAGGACCTCGACAGGCTCACCGTCATCCTCGGCCCCGTCGTCATGGGCATCGATCCGGGGGCATACCACGTAGACGCGCCCGCCCTCGGCGATCTCCTCCGCGCACCGCTCCCACATGCGCCGAACCCAGGCCTCCTTCTCCCAGTCGAT
>JAAZBW010000491.1 GCA_012513625.1 Actinomycetales bacterium
CAGGGTTGTCCACGAGTGTGAATAACACGGGTGTAAGTACTCCCCAGAGTTCTCCACTGCTGTGCAGAGCGGCGAGCAGCGAGCCGGGGACGGCGGGGAGCAGGTCAACACCGGGGGTTTGGTAGAGCGCAGCGGGGTTCAGCGCGGCCACGAGGTCGGCGGGGGTTCCACCCCAAGCCACACAGTCGGCGGGGGGGCCTGCCGTAAACCAAACAGTCGGCAGGGTTCCACCCCAAGCCACACAGTCGGCGGGGATTCTGACGTAACCCACACAGTCGGCGGATTTCGGCTAGAAGACGCCCGCGTACTTGGCCACCGTCAGCGCCACGAGCACCACCGCCATCAGGACGGAGCCCCCAACGGCCCACAGGGTGCGCTGCTTGCGCGGTGCGAACAGGTAGATCGCCGCGAGCGCCGAACCCACCACGAGTCCGCCCAGGTGGCCCTGCCAGGACACACCCTGAATCACGAAGCCCAGCACCACGTTGATCCCGATGATGACGAGGATCTGGGAGTCGGAACGCTTCATCCGGCGCATCGTGAGAGCAAGCGCCCCGAATAGCCCGAAGATCGCCCCCGAGGCCCCTGCCACCGGCGTCAGCCAACTGCGCCCTGTGGGATCCGCGAAGAGGAGCACCGCCACCGAGCCGCCGATCGCGGCCAGCACGTACATGGTGATGAACCGCGCGCGCCCCAGCACGGTCTCCAGCGTGGGACCCACCAGGTAGAGCGCATACATGTTGAGGACGATGTGCCACACGCCCACGTGCAGGAACGCGGTGGTGATGAACCGCCACGGCTCCGAGTCGCCCAGCACCGGCACGAAGTAGCCGAACTGTTCGTACGGCGCCCCGATGAGGAGTTGCAGCAGGAACGAGACCACCGTCAGGCCGATGATCGTGTTCGTGACCACCGGCTGGCCGCCACGTACCCGCGCTCCCGCCACGGTGCGTGGCGCCCGCGTCCGCGAGGTCGCGTCCTGCACACAGTCAACGCACTGGATGCCCACGCTCGCCGGCCGCTGGCACTGTGGGCAGACCGGCCGCCCGCAACGCTGGCAGCGCACATAACTCACCATTGACGGGTGGCGCGGACACACGGGAGGTGACTGCTGCTGGGAGCCTCCTCCCGTCGTCGGCGGTCCTGACGACGGCGATCCCCAGCCGGGCCCGACGGACCGACCCGCGGACTCGCCGTACGAGGGCCGCGCGCGGCGGGGGTCGTACTCTCCGTAGTGCGGCCGGGGTGCCGTCACGCGGCTACTCCTCGATATCGATGGACTCGATCACCACGTCCTCGAGCGGGCGGTCGTTCCGTCCCGTGGGCGTGGCCGCGATCTTGTCCACGACGGCGCGGGAGGCCTCGTCGGCCACCTCACCGAAGATGGTGTGCTTGCCCTGGAGCCACGTGGTGGCTCCGACCGTGATGAAGAACTGGGACCCGTTGGTGCCGCGGCCGCCGCGCTTGCCGGCATTCGCCATGGCGAGCATGTAGGGCTTGGTGAAGTTCAGTTCCGGGTGGATCTCGTCGTCGAACTCGTAGCCTGGGCCGCCCATGCCGGTTCCCATCGGGTCTCCGCCCTGGATCATGAAGCCGGGGATGATGCGGTGGAAGACCACGCCTTTGTACAACGGTCGGTCGGTCTCCTGCCCGGTTGCCGGGTCTGTCCACTGCGCAGCGCCCGTGGCGAGGCCCGCGAAGTTGGAGATGGTGTTGGGAGCGTGGTCCGGGAACAGCGTGATCGCAATGTCGCCGAAGTTGGTGTGCAGAGTTGCCTTCATGGGCTTTAGTCTGTCACGCCGCACCTACGCGGCGAGCTGGAGGGCCCCGGGTATTCGCTGAGAGCGCACGTTGTCTGTTCTCCAAGAACTCTGGAGCACAGGCGCGTAGAGTTCATACAAGGCAAGAAGTCACGGGACGCCCTGCACGCGCGTGCGGGAGCTGTACGTGTGTGCAGGAGACATCGCGAGGAGACAAGATGGGCAAGCGTAAGAACGTCGTTGAGGTGGGTCCGGCCAAGCTGGACCTGAACGAGGTGCGGCACGCGGCCTCTGATCTCGGCAAGGTGGTCGGGGACCAGGCCAAAATGGTGGGCGCACGTGCAGGCGAACTCGCCCACGAGGCGGGGGACTGGGCCGCGCCCAAGCTCAAGGATGCCCAGAAGTGGGCCGAGCCGAAGATCAAGGACGCGCAGAAGTGGGCGGAGCCGAAGATCAAGGATGCCCAGAAGTGGGCGGAGCCCAGGGTGAAGGACGCACAGAACTGGGCCGGCCCGAAGGTGGACAAGGCCCGCCGTGAGGTGGTCAAGGCCGCCGCGCCGCGCATCGAGGCCGCTGCCGCTTCCGGTGTGGGTCTCGTGGACGCCGCCTCGCACAAGCTGACCGATGATGTGCTGCCGCGCATCCAGAAGGCCATGCATGACGCGGCCATTGCCGTGCAGCAGGCGGAGGTGGTCCCCATGGGCCGCCGCGCCACCAAGAAGGTCAACAAGGCGGCCAAGAGGGCGGAGAAGGACCTGCAGAAGGCGCTCGCCAAGGCGGAGGGCCCCAAGCGCGGCCGCCGCGCATTCGGCTGGATCGTGGTGGGTTCCGCCGCGGCCGGCGCAGGCTACCTCCTGTGGCGCCGCAGCCAGCCGGTGGAGGATCCGTGGGCCGAGGAGTACTGGCAGAACGTGGACGTTCCCGCCCAGGCTGCTGACGTGGCGGATGACGTGAAGGACGCCGCCGCCGCCGTGGCCGATGAAGTGCAGGACGCGGCCGAGGATGCCGTGGACGCCGCCAAGGATGCCGCTGATGACGGCTCCGAGTTCCTCAAGGACGCGGGCGATGCCGCCGAGGAGAAGATCGACGAGGCGATCCACGCGGTCGAGGAGCGCGAGAAGACCAACTGACGACGGCGGAGCTCGCCCTGAAAGGGGCCTCTCCGCCCCCGCGTGATCGGGTTTCGTCAAGCAGAACGCCGAGTGTGTGCCCAAAGTGGGCACACACTCGGCGTTTCTGTTCCGCGTGGATGGTTCCGCGTGGATGGTTCCGCGGGATGGGTGCCGGCTGCACTTCCGCCGGACGGGTGCGGGCTGCATTTCCGTCGGACGGGTGCGGGCTGCATTTCCGCCGGACGGGTGCTGGCTGCATTTCCGCCGGACGGGTGCAGGCTGCGTCGCCGCAGGCCCG
>JAAZBW010000492.1 GCA_012513625.1 Actinomycetales bacterium
ATCCCACCCTCCACCACAGTGAAGAGCGGGTGTGGAGTGGGGGCGGAGGCGCGCCATCGTTTGGCGTCCTCCGGGCTGCGGCGCTCGAGCTTCTGCCCGAGGTGGCCCCACTCGTACTCGATCTGTCCCTGCGTCACCGTGAGAGGTGGGTGCGGTGCACCGGAGGTGAGGATCCGGCTCTCGTCGAAGCGGTAACCGCGCGCCGTGGCCTCCTCCTGGAGGGCACGCAGGTACGTCCCCACCGCGGAGAGCGGATCCGCAGCCTCCTGGAAGCGCGCGAGTTGCGGGTGGTGGCGGTAGCCCTTGGTGCGCCCGGCCAGCACCGCCTGAGCGAGGAGGGCCTCGCGCCACCCCGCCACCAGACCTGCACGGTCCAGGTGGCGTGGCTCGATCGACCACAGCCTCATGACTGTCCCTTCCGGCCGCTCATACGCCGTACCACACCATGATCATCAACATGGTGGCGAGGAAGCCAGAGAAGTAGTTGAGCCAGATGAAGCGCCGCCACGCACGGTTCGTGGTGGCTGAGGTCTCATCCGTCACATTCCAGTAGGGCGCGCAGTTCAGCAGGTACGGCACCACGATGAGGGCTCCCAGTGGGCCAGGCCACGGAGTGAACAGCATCAGCACCCCTGCGGTTGCCCACAGCACGAGCGCCATGCGGGCGGTGGCGCGTGCGCCGATCGAGGTGGCGGTGGAGTGGATGCCACCCTGGCGGTCCGGTCCTATGTCCTGAATTGCTCCGAACGCGTGCGCGGCCATGCCCCACAGGAAAAACGCCGCAAGCAGCAGCACGGTGTCCGATCCCAGCTGCGCGCCCGCCAGGAGGAAGCCCACCACGGCCGGACTCACGAAGTGCGTGCTCGAGGTGAGCGAATCGAGGAACGGCCGCTCCTTGAACCGCAGCCCGGCCGCGGAGTATGCCACCAGCGCGAACGTGCTCACGGCCATCGCGAGCCACGCGGCCGGCCCTCCCGCGGCGGCGAGGAGGAGCAGGAACGGGATGTTCGTGAGCGCGGTGATCCACAGGGTTGGCCGGTGCAGGCGGGGAGCGAGCAGCGCGCCCTCGATCCCTCCCTTTCTGGGGTTTGCCAGATCCGAGGCATAGTCGAACACGTCATTGATGCCGTACATCGCGAAGTTGTAGGGGATCAGGTAGTAGAGCACGCCCACCAGGAACACCCAGTCGATCTCACGGGTGGCGAGCAGGTAGGCCGCGCCGAACGGGAACGCCGTGTTGATCCAACTGACCGGGCGCGAGGCGAGGACCAGGGTGGCGAAGTCGCGCCGCCGCTGGCTCCCACCCTGCTCCACGGCGATCCACATCGCCGGCAGTAGCAGCGCCGCCGCCATCGGGTAGGAGAAGTCCTCGATCGGTGCGAGGCCGATGCCCGGGCCGAGCAGGTGTTCCGGCGTGTAGTGGAACAACTCCGCACCGATCATCACGTTGTCGAAGACTGCGGTGAGAACGATCAACACCGCCGCGGTGACGCCGACCGCGGCGAGGTGGCGGCCGCGCGGCCGGGACGGGTTGCGCCGGAACGCGAGCGCCGTCAGCACCAGCCCACCGATCAGGGCTATCGCGATGCCCGCCAGCGCGAGGACGGCGTAGCTCATGCGTCACCCACCCGGTAGGTGCCGGCTGCGGGGGTGGGTGAGCCTGCGTCGTCGTCCCGACGATGGGTGCCACCTGCGGGGGTGGGTGAGCCTGCG
>JAAZBW010000037.1 GCA_012513625.1 Actinomycetales bacterium
ACGTGGTCGATGAAGCCCGGGTCCTGGTGCGAGAAGCCGTTGTGGTCCTGACGCCACACGTGCGAGGACAGCAGGTAGTTCAGCGAGGCAATGGGACGGCGCCAGCCGATCTCGTTCGTGACCTTCAGCCACTTCGCGTGCTGGTTGAACATCGAATCGATGATGTGGATGAACGCCTCGTAG
Source organism: Actinomycetales bacterium (assembly GCA_012513625.1). Classification (GTDB taxonomy): domain Bacteria; phylum Actinomycetota; class Actinomycetes; order Actinomycetales; family Actinomycetaceae; genus JAAZBW01. The sequence goes on from JAAZBW010000037.1 coordinate 184, forward strand.
GAGCTCATCATTCCGTGGCGGCCGCTGAGCAGGTAGCCCTCGAGCCAGCCCTCCGTCATGTGCTCGGAGAGGATCTCCACCACCCTGCCCTCAGGCGCCAGGAAGTCGTCATCGTCCTGCGGGTACTCGTACTCCGCATTCCACTGCTTGTTGGTGACCTCGTACACGTCCTGAAGGCGGTTCGAGGCCGTCTCGTCCGGGCCGAAGATCCGGAAGTTGGTGGGGTTGTTCTTCGCGATGTCCCGGAAGAATGTGCCCAACCGCCGGGTGGGCTCCGTCATGGAGTCGCCCGGCTCCTTCACCTCGATGGCGTAGTCGCGGAAGTCCGGCATGTTGAGCTCGTGCAGCAGGATGCCGCCGTTTGCCACCGGGTTCGCCCCCATACGGAGTTCCCCGGATGGCGACTGCTTGGCGATGTCCCAGATGAACCCGCCGTCCTCATTGAACAGTTCCTCGGGTCCGTAGCTCTTCAGCCAGGTCTCGAGGTCAGCGAGGTGCTCGTCGGTATCCCGTGCGCTCGCGAGCGGGACCTGGTGGCTGCGCCACGATCCCTCGGTGATCTTCCCGTCGATCTCCTTGGGGCCGGTCCAGCCCTTCGGGGTCTTGAGGACGATCATCGGCCACTTGGGGCGCGGCTGGTTCGCACCCTCGGGGTTCGACTTGATCTCGGCGATCTCGTCGAGCGCCTCGTCCAGGATCGCGGCGAAGCGCTTGTGGATCGAGATCGGGTCCTCGTCGTCGAAGCCGGCCACGAACATGTGCGGCTTGTGGCCGTAGCCCCGCATCAGGTCGAGGAGCTCCTCTTCGGGGATGCGCGCGAGCACGGTGGGGTTCGCGATCTTGTACCCGTTGAGGTGCAGGACCGGCAGGACCACGCCGTCGGACTGGGTGTTGACGAACTTGTTCCCGTGCCACGAGGCCGCCAGGGGTCCCGTCTCGGCCTCGCCGTCACCGATCACGGTGAACGCGAGGAGGTTGGGGTTGTCGAACACCGCGCCGTAGGCGTGGGAGAGCGAGTAGCCGAGCTCGCCACCCTCGTGGATGGATCCGGGGGTTTCCGGCGCCACGTGCGAGGGGACGCCACCCGGGAAGGAGAACTGCTTGAACAGCTTCTGCAGTCCCTCCTCATCATGCGTGATGTCCGGATACACCTCCGAGTAGGTGCCCTCGAGGTAGGTGGCGGCCACGAGTCCGGGTCCGCCGTGGCCCGGTCCGGTGATGTAGATGGTTGAGGTGTCCCGCTCCTTGATCGCCCGGTTCATGTGGGCGTACAGGAAGGTGAGGCCGGGGGTGGTGCCCCAGTGGCCGAGGAGCCGCGGCTTCACGTGATCGCGGTGCAGCGGCTGCCGGAGCAGTGGGTTGTCCATGAGGTAGATCTGGCCGACGGAGAGGTAGTTGGCGGCCCGCCACCACTTGTCAATGAGCTGGGCTTGTTCATCCGAGATCGGGGATCCGGATCCGCGCTTCCAGGAGGTACTCATATGTGCGTGTCCTTCGCTTCGATTGCATGCACGTCCGAGCCTAGTGAGGTGAGCGGCGTCGCATGGCCCAGTTGGCCACCGGGAGGGCCGGGGAAATGACAACTAGGATGCACTGTATGGAGCGCGTGAGTTGGGCGGAGTGGTGGAGGGCGGCCGCCACCCCGCGCAACCTCGGCCTCCTCCTCGTGGTCCTCCTCGGTGCCCTCGCGTTCATCCGCCTCGGCTCCTGGCAACTCGACCGCGCGGCAATCCGCGGCGCCTCCGAGGCTGAGCGCACGGCGGTCGAGCGCGTCGCGTCCGATCCGCAGCCGCTCGACCACGTGCTCGAGCCCGGCACCACCTTCCTCACCGACCACCAACTCAAGAAGGTGGAGGTGCAGGGGGAGTGGGGCGAGCAGGTGGTGGTCCCGGGACGCTCCGTGGAGGGTGAGGCCGCGGTTCTCGTGGTGGTCCAGCTCCGTATCGCCGACGACGGAACGCACCCCTCGTCGTCGGGGAACCTCTGGATCCCGGTCCTCCGGGGATGGATCCCGGCCGAGCAACTGGACGGAGCAGGCCTTGCGGACGCAGCGGCGGAGCGCGCGCCCGCTCCCACCGGGCCGGGCAGCGCGGTGGGATACCTCTCGGGCTCGGAGAACTCGGTGACGGGGGAGTTCCCGGAGGGTGCGGTGGGCGCGATCTCGACCGCACAGCTCGCGAACCTGTGGGGCGGTGAGACCTACACGGGCTTCCTCGTGCTTGAGGCGGCCGACCACCCCTCGCTCGAGACGATGCCGCCGCCGTCATACGAGCGGGAGCGGGGGATGAATCTCCAGAACCTGTTCTACGCCGTGGAGTGGTTCATCTTCGGCGGTTTCGCGCTGTTCGTGTGGTGGAGGTGGGTGCGCGATGACGCGCTGCGCCAGAAGGAGTCCGCCCTCCTCGCCGAGCTGGACGAGGGTGGCGCCGACCGTTCCTGACCGTCCAGACGGGATGAGCTGCGCATGTTAGCGGGCTTCATCACGATGTGGCAACAACTTGGCGACACTTCCCATGCCCCGGGCTGGGCGGGGCCCGGGGCTCATATGCTCGTGCCACGGTCTTGGTAGACCATTCTTGACGTGACTGACTTTCGAAGGAGAAGCATGCGGAAGAACTATCGACTCACAGGGATTGCGACGGCTGCCATTGCCGCCCTCGCGCTCGCCGCATGCGGCGGCGGGAACGGCGAGGCGGCCACGGATGGCGCCACGGACGGCGCCACGGCCGGCGGCGGCAACGGCACGGGCAAGTCCCTGCGCCTCGCCCTCAACCAGACCGAGACGCACCCCTCCTACATCGCACTCAACGCGATGGGAGAGGACCTCTCCGAGGCCACGGACGGCCGCTGGAACGTGGACGTGTTCCCCAACTCCACCCTTGGAGACCAGGGTGAGTACCTCCAGATGGTGAGCTCGGGCGTGGTGGACATGGCGATTGTCTCGGCTCCCCAGCTCGAGAACATCAACGGCGACTTCGTAATCTTCTCGCTGCCCACCGTGTTCAGCGACATCGACTCGCAGATGGCCGTCCTGTCCAACACGGACATCGTGGGAGACATCTACTCCTCGCTCGAGTCCTCCAACAAGATCACCGTGATCGGCGGCTTCACGCAGGGTGAGCGCTCCGTCTACACCAAGGACCCGGTGGAGACTCCGGCGGACCTCGTGGGCAAGAAGATCCGCGTCCAGGAGAGCCCCGTCTTCCTCGCGATGATCGAGGCGCTTGGTGGCTCGCCCACCCCGATGGCGTACGGCGAGGTCTACACGGCCCTCCAGTCCGGCGTGATCGACGGTGCCGAGAACAACGAGATCTCCTACCACACCCAGAAGCACTACGAGGTGGCCCCCTACTTCTCGTACACCCGTCACCTGGTGGGTGCCGACTTCCTCATCATCAACACGGACACCCTGAACGGTATGTCCGAGGAGGACCGCGCCACGTTCGACACCACGTGGGAGACCGCGTGGCAGGATCACACCGAGCTGTGGAAGGTGAACACCGAGACTGCCAAGGAAGAGGCCGAGGCCGGTGGCGCCACGTTCGCCGAGGTGGATGCCGCCGCGTTCCAGGACGCGCTGACTCCGCTCCTCGACGAGTTCCTGACCTCCCCGGAGCAGCAGGCCCTCCTCGCGGCCATCAAGGACGCCCAGTAACACGTCCGCATCAACCGGCGGGGCGCCCGTGATCCTCCTCGATCACCGGCGCCCCGCCGCTTCGAACCCAGTAGTCTGCCGGGTACGGCGGCAAAGGCGCCGCACCTGGGAAACGGAGCCCCACAGTGAACTCGAACCCTCTCGATCCAGAGGAGACCAGGCGGGGTGAAAACCCCGCCGAACCCTCCGGCACAGCCCCCACGAAGTCCCAGAAC
>JAAZBW010000038.1 GCA_012513625.1 Actinomycetales bacterium
CAGCTCTCGGGCCGCGGGCTCGGACACACGGGCGGCACGCTGGACAAGATGGAGTCGATCCCGGGGTGGCGGGCCGCACTCTCCAATGAGGAGATGATGGATCAGCTGCGCACTGTGGGCGCGGTGGTCTGCCAGGCCGGCAGCGGGCTCGCCCCCGCGGACCGCAAGCTCTACGCCCTACGGGACATCACCGGCACGGTGGAGGCGATCCCCCTGATTGCCTCCTCGATCATGTCCAAGAAGATTGCGGAGGGAACGGACTCCCTGGTGCTGGACGTGAAGGTGGGCTCAGGAGCGTTCATGAAGGACCTCGAGAACGCGCGCGATCTCGCCCGCACCATGGTGGACCTCGGCACAGACGCCGGGGTGCGGACCGTTGCGCTCCTGACGGACATGTCCACCCCACTCGGCCTCACGGCCGGAAACGCGCTCGAGGTGCGCGAGTCCCTGGAGGTGCTCGCGGGAGGCGGTCCGGCCGACGTCGTCGAATTGACGGTGCGCCTCGCGCAGGAGATGCTCGCCGCCGCCGGCCAGCCGGACGCGGATCCGGCCGCGGCTCTCGCCGACGGCCGCGCGATGGACGTGTGGAAGGCGATGATCCGGGCCCAGGACGGCGATCCGGACGCCCCGCTCCCGGTAGCGGAGGAAACGCACACCGTGGTGGCCGAGCGCGAGGGCTACCTGACGGAGCTGGATGCACTCGCCGTCGGGGTGGCGGCGTGGCGGCTCGGTGCGGGCCGAGCCCGCAAGGAGGACCAGGTCCAGGCCGTGGCGGGGATCGAGCTGCACGCCAAGAGGGGAGCCCGGATCCAGAAGGGTGCGCCCCTGCTGACGCTCCACACGGCCACACCGGAGCGGTTCGAGCGGGCGCTGGAAGCACTGGAGGGAGGCTACGCGATCGGCGACGCCCCTCCCGAGCAGATACCGCTCGTGCGTGACAGGATCGGTTGACCCGCGCAGGAGCATTCGCAGGAATGGCTGGCAGAGGAGGAACGCGTGACTGAGAACCCACCCACCAAGGGACCCGACGTCGAGCGCGAGTTCGAGCCGAGCGAGTCACCGGACTCGGAGGAGTACCGCGCAGAGGGACCGGACGTGACGCCACCCGAGACGGATCCCGTGGACCACACCGAGCAGCGCGTGGAAATCGAGTTCGACGAGGACGCGCGCGACTGATGCCGCTCGCACCACGTTCGCTCGGTGACGTCGCAGCCCGGTTTACTCATCGCGTGACGTCCGCACCCCGTCCCGTGCGCGCTGGGACGACCATCGAGGTCCCCCGCGTCGCCCGCGTGGAACTCGGGGGCGCGCCCGCCGTGCAGGCGGACGAGACCAGCTGCGGCGCCGCCTGCCTCGTGATGCTTGCCGCCACCGGCGACCACGCACTCGCCACCTGGCTCGAGACGGGCACCCTGCCGGCGGAGGTGGGCGTGGATGACATACCGCCTGAGATCCCGCTGCGGGCCCTGGCTGCGAACCTCGGCGCCGCCGAACGCTTCGCGGCTGCCCAGCGGATGGTGCGGGCGGCCACGGCGCCCCGCGCGATCGGCCCGTTCGCGTGGCCGCGGTCGCTTGGGACCACCCCGTGGACCGCGGCCCGGGTGGCCCGCTTCCCCGGCGTCCGCTACGTCAACCGCCCGGTGGACGACCGGGGCGCCTCGGGGGAGGAGATGCTCGCCCAGTTGCTCGGCGCACTGGACGACGGTCACCCGGTGCTGGTCTACACCGGGGGCAACCGCTCGACGGGCCTTTCCACCGCGCTGCCGCGCCACGTGGTGCTCGCGGTACCCAATCGCGAGGCCCGCACCACACCCGCGGGCGTGCCGCTCGTCTCCATCTACGAGCCGCACTCCGCTCACGTGTACGAGGTGCCGGCCTCTGATCTCACAGACCGCACCGAGCGCTCGCGGGCGCTCGGGGGCTGGACCCACATCCAGTGGCTCGTGCTGCCCGAACCCGCCTGAACCCCACCCGGCCTTCCACCGGATCCACCCAACCACCCACCGATTCCACTGCCAAGGAGAGACCAGATGAAGCGCGCCGAGATTGCCGCCATGATTGACCACACCCTGCTCAAGCCCGAGTCCACCGCGGCGGACGTGGCAGCCCTCGTGGCCGAGGCCCGGGACCTCGGGGTGAAGGCCGTGTGCGTCTCGCCCTCCCGGCTTCCGCTCGCGGACGTTGGAGACCTCGTGGTGGCCACGGTCTGCGGATTTCCCTCCGGGGCTGTGAAGAGTGAGATCAAGGCGGCCGAGGCGGCCCGCGCGGCGGCGGACGGCGCGCACGAGGTGGACATGGTGATCGACGTGTCCACGGCCGTCTCCGACGATTTCGCGGCCGTGGAGGAGGACATCCGCACCGTGCGTGAGGCCATGCCGACGGAGGTGGTGCTCAAGGTAATCATCGAGTCCGCAACGCTCTCGGACGCCCAGATCGTGGGCGTGTGTGAGGCAGCAGAGCGCGCTGGCGCGCAGTTCGTGAAGACCTCGACCGGGTTCCACCCGGCCGGCGGCGCGAGCCTGCACGCCGTCCGCCTCATGGCGGAGACCGTGGGCGGGCGCCTCGGCGTCAAGGCCTCCGGCGGGATCCGCACTGCTGCAGATGCACTCGCGATGGTGGAGGCGGGTGCCACCCGGCTTGGCCTCTCCGCCTCAGCCGCGATCCTTGCGGACCTCGAGGACTGACTCACGCGCCGAGGCGTGCGCTCAGCTCGTCCCGCACCGCGGTGACCCGCTGGTGGGCGAGTTTCCGGGCCGCGGCGAGCACCTCGTCACTCGCGTCGTCGGGGACCTCCACCA
>JAAZBW010000493.1 GCA_012513625.1 Actinomycetales bacterium
CCTCACCCAGCAGTTACGCGAGCTGGATTCGGAGGATTCCCCACCTTCCCCCACCGGACTACCGCCCGCCGCGCCACTCGGCGGCGGCACCGGGCCCCGCGACTACGAGCCGGAGGAGGACGACGGCGCGTTCGTCCCACCCGATCCCACGATCGACATGACCGCGTTCTCTGCCCAGGTGCGGCTCGGCTGGTTCCTGCTCACGGCCGGCCTGGTGGGCGCCGTCATCACGTACCTGACGCGCGGGCCGTCATGGGTGGGCATCGTCTGCGCACTCATGACCGCGGGTGGAGTCATTTCCCTCGTACTGTCCCTCCCCAAGAACCGCGACGACGACGGTCCGGGCGCCGTCGTCTGAACCACCCCGGATGGTGGGTCGCCTGTCCGGGTGAGCCCCGCCCGTCGCCCACGCGAGGAGGCCCTAGCGGCGGGCGAGATCGGCGGCGCCCACGATGCCTGCGTCGTTGCCGAGCTGGGCGATCTCGATACGCGCCTCCTCCCGGAAGCCGCGCGCGGAGAGGTGGTCGAGGAAGCCGTCGCGGACGGCGTCGATGAAGAGGGGCCCGGACTCGGCCACACCGCCGCCGATCACGATCAGCTCGGGGTCGAGGACCGCGGCGAGCGACGCGCATGCCATCCCGGTCCAGTAGCCGAGCTCCTCGAGGAGTTCCAGCGCCACAGGATCGCCCTCGGCGGCGGCTCGCGTGACGTGGGGGCCCCGGAGCTCCTTCCCGGGACCCGCGATCTCCTGCATGCGCCGTGCGCCCGCCGGATCGGTGACGGCCCGCTGGCGCGCGGCGCGGGTGAGCGCCTGCCCGGACGCGTAGCGCTCGAGGCAGCCCTCATGGCCGCAGCCGCAGTAGTGGCCGTGCGGAACCATCTTCAGGTGGCCGATCTCGCCGGCGGCACCGAACGCTCCGCGAAGCAGGTGGCCATCCACGATGATGGCGCCTCCCACCCCTGTGCCGAGCGTCAGAAGCACCATGTGGGAGACGTTCCGCCCCACACCGAAGCGGAACTCGGCCCAGCCGGCCGCGTTGGCGTCGTTCTCGATCACGGTGGGGAGCTCGAGCCGCTCCGCCAGCCGTGAGCGCAGCGGGAAGTTACGCCACGGGATGTTCGGAGTGAAATGGACGTTGTCCCGGCTCGGCGCCACCATCCCCGGCACCACCACCCCCACAGCTCCCACCTCGTGGCGGACGCGCAACTCGTGGATCACTCGGTGGATCCCATCCACAATCAGGTCCGAATCCGTGGCGGCCGTGTCGATGCGGACGCTGTCCAGGATCGTCCCCGACTCGTCCACCACACCCGCCGCTATCTTGGTCCCCCCGACATCGACCCCGATGGTGAGCACCACACGTCCTTTCACTGGAGGAACCTACGGAACGATCCTAGCTGAACCGGGGGTCCTCCATCTGGATCTGCGAGAGGCCGCGCCGGAGGCCTGCACGCGACTTTGGTCCCGGGTGCGGGTAGTGTTTCCGCCAATCACCCGAGAACCAAAGGGGCTTTTCGTGTCGAACGAGACCACAGCCGAGAACCACTTCAGCGTCGAGCGTCGGACCACGATCGACCCGTCCACCTCCATCAGCGACTACCTGCTGCGTCACGCGCGGGAGACCCCGGACAATGCGCTCTACCGGACCAAGGAGGGCGAGGGCTGGAAGGACCACTCCGCGCAGGA
>JAAZBW010000494.1 GCA_012513625.1 Actinomycetales bacterium
CGGCGCCGGCCGCGCGGGCGTCCACCACGGCCGCGAGGTGCTTTTCCACGTACGCCTGGCGGAGCGGGTCCGCCACCCGAGGCGAGCCGCCCTCGGACGCAACCGGCGGATCGTCGTCGTAGGCCGCGCCGTTCTCGGTGACGTACAACGGCAGGCCTGGGAACTCCTCACCCAACCGAACGAGGAGGTCGGTGAGCCCGTGCGGCTCGATGTTCCAGCCCATCGCGGTCACGGGCGGCTCCGGCGGCACGAACTCCACACCGTCCGAGCCCGGCCACGGCGAGTGCTCACTCTCCCCGTGCCCGCCCGTGCGGTTCACATCCGGCGACTCGTTCCAGCGCAGGTACTGCGTGGAGTAGTAGTTGAGGCCGAGGAAATCTGTGGGCTGGTTCGCGATCTCCAGATCGCCCTCCCGCACGAAGCCCCAGTCCGTGATGCCGGCCGTAATCTCGCGCAGCTTCTCCGGCATGCGGCCGTGCATCATCGGGTCCAGGAACGCCCGGTTGCCGATCATCTCGATGATCTCGGCGGCACGCACGTCATCCGGGTTCCCCCGATCAAACGGATAGTTCGCGTGCACGTTCAGCGTCACGCCCACGGGCACGTCGGGCCCGAGCACGTCCCGCAGCGCCTGCACCGCGAGCCCGTGTCCCAGGTTCAGGTGGTGCACCGTGGCGAACGCGTCGGCCGGATCAGTGCGTCCCGGAGCATGCACGCCAGAGGCGTACCCCAAGTACGCCGTGCACCACGGCTCGTTCAGCGTGATCCAGCCGTCCACCAGGTCCCCGAGCTGCTCGGCCATGAGCCGCGAGTAGCGCCCATACGCCTCCGCGGTGGCCCTCACGGGCCAGCCGCCCGCCTGCTCGAGCTCGCTCGGCAGGTCCCAGTGGTAGAGCGTCACCCAGGGGGAGATCCCCGCATCCCGCAGCGCGCCGAGCAGCCCCCGGTAGAACTGCACCCCCTCCGGATTCAGCGGGCCGTCTCCGCCGGGCTGCACCCGCGCCCACGAGATCGAGAGCCGGTAGGCGTCCAGCCCGAGCTCCTTCATGAGAGCCACGTCCTCGCGCCAGCGGTTGTAGTGGTCCGCCGCCACCTCACCGGTATCGCCGTTGTCGATGGCGCCGGGCCTGCGGCACAGGTCATCCCAGATGGTGCTGCCACGCGAGTCCGCGCCGCCCTCAATCTGGAACGACGCCGTCGCCGCTCCCAGTACCAGCCCGTTCAGGTCAATCCACCGGCTCACTTCGCGCCTCCTACATCCTCGATCTCGATCGCCTCGCCGGTCCCACGCACCGTGGCACGCAGCCCGCCTTCCGTCACCACATCCACCACGACGACGCCCCCTCCCACCGTGGTCCCGCGCGGGACCTCCACGGTGGCACCTTCCGTCACGCCGAAGGCACGCAGTGTCAGTCCCTCACGGTAGTCGTAGTCAGGCCGGTCCTCGCGCCCGCCCCACGGGATCACCGCTCCGGGCCGCACGTACAGCGGGAGGCTCATCACGTCCCGGGTTTCGGTCACCCAGCGGGGGCCCGTCACCTGCCCGCCCGTCACCAGATCGGTCCACGTCCCCTCCGGGATATACACCGCCACCTCGCCGGATTCGGAGAACACGGGAGCCACGAGGATGTCCGGGCCGAGCATGTACAGCGTGTCCACGAGCTGCGCGGTGCGGTCCTCCGGGAACTCGAGCACCATCGGCCGCATCATCGGGATGCCGCGCTCCACCACGTCCCGCTGGGCCGCGGCGAGGTAGGGCATGAGCCGCGCCTTCAGGTGGGAGAAGGTGCGGACCACCTCCACGGCCTCGTCGTCGAACGCCCATGGCACCCGGTAGGAACCGGAGCCATGGAAGCGCGAGTGGGAGGAGAGCAGCCCGAACGCGGACCACCGCTTGAACACGGTGGGGTCCGGGGTGCCCTCGAAGCCGCCAATGTCATGGCTCCAGTACCCGAATCCGGAGGCCGCGAGCGAGAGACCGCCCCGCAGCGTCTCGGCCATGGAGACGTAGGTGGACTCGTTGTCCCCTCCCCAGTGCACGGGGTACTGCTGGCCCCCGGCCGTGGCCGAGCGGGCGAACAGCACCGCCTCCCCCTCGCCCCGCTCCTCCACGAGCAGGTCGAAGACCGCCTTGTTGTAGAGGTGCGTGTAGTAGTTGTGCATCCGCTCCGGATCCGCGCCGTCGTGGTACACCACGTCCGTGGGAATGCGCTCACCGAAGTCGGTCTTGAAGCAGTCGACCCCCTGGCCGAGCAGGGCACGCAGCTTCTCCACGTACCACTCGGTGGCCTCCGGGTTGGTGAAGTCCACGAGCGCCATGCCGGACTGCCACATGTCCCACTGCCACACGGAGCCATCCGGCCGCTTCACGAGGAAGCCCCTCTCCATGCCCTCATCGAACATGTAGCCCTGCTGCGCGATGTAGGGGTTGATCCACGCACACACCTTCAAACCACGCTCATGCAGCTTCGCGATCAGTCCCTCCGGGTCCGGGAACGTATCCGGGTCCCACACGAAGTCCGACCAGTGGAAACCCCGCATCCAGAAGCAGTCGAAGTGGAACACGGAGAGCGGCAGGTTCCGCTCCAACATCCCGTCCACGAAGGAGAGCACCGTCTCCTCGTCATAGTTTGTGGTGAACGACGTCGAGAGCCAGGTTCCGTAGGACCACGCGGGGACCGCGGGGGGACGTCCCGTCAGCGCCGTGTAGCGGCCGAGCACATCCTTGGGGGTGGGCCCGGCGATCACCATGTAGGAGAGTTCCTCCCGCGGCACAGAGAACTGCACGCGAGAGACCACCTCGGACGCCACCTCGAAGGAGACCCGCCCCGGATCGTCCACGAACACGCCGTAGCCGCGGGAGGAGAGGTAGAACGGCACGTTCTTGTACGCGAGGTCCGAGCAGGTGCCGCCGTCCTCGTTCCAGATCTCCACGGGCTGGCCGTTCTTCACGAACGGGCCGAACTGCTCGCCCAGGCCGTAGACGGACTCGCCCACCTCGAGGGTGAGCTGCTCGTGGACGTACGCCTCGCCGTCGGGGCCCGTCACGTGCGCGATCGAGCGGGGGATGGAGGAGGTGACCACGCGGCCGCCCTCCTCGAAGGTGAGCCCCCACTCGTCCGCGGCGAAGCGTGCCGTGAGCGAACCGGCGGTGAGGTGGCGCTCGCCGATCTGGGGAACCACGCCGTCGCCGGTGA
>JAAZBW010000495.1 GCA_012513625.1 Actinomycetales bacterium
ACGTCCTCGCCGTCGATATCGATCGCCACACCCAGGTCGAACCAGTCGGACTGACCCGACCCCCCGCCGTCGCCCGAACCGTCCCCACCCCCCGCATCGGTGGCGGAGAGGCGGATGGTGGGCGCGGCCTCGGTGTGCCGGTACTCGCCGGGGGTCCCCTCCACCTCGACGACGACGCCCTGGTCTCGCAGATGGGGCAGCACCTGGTCGGTGAAGACGGCCACGTCCACCCCGCGGAGTTGCGCGACCGGGCGCGGACCGGACGGCTCGGTGGCGGCCCAGAGCCACCCCGGGATCTCGAGCTCATCGAGAAGCGTCTGCTCCGTGACGCGATCGCGGGTGGAGTCCCCGGCGCGGGTGAGCGGGTGGTGGCGGACGGCGCCGCCCACCTCATAACGGAAGGACCACTCCAGCCCGAGCTCGTGGGCAGAGGTATAGGTGAGCCGGAGACCGAGCGCGGGTGGCTGGATCTGCGGCAGCTCCACAGAACCGTCCCGGGAGGTGACCGTGAGGGTTCGGGAGAGGATCGGGTAGTACTCGGTGAGGAAGCGGTCCGTGTCCTGGGCGGGGACGGCGATGGCGCCGGCGTCGAGAATGTCCGAGGCCTGCCGGGTGAGGGGGCGCCCGAGCGGCGCGAGGATGAGGCCGGTGGCGCCGGCATCGTGGCCGTCGGGTACCCGGTAGTCGAGGACCAGCCCGTGCGGCGGCTCTCCCAGATCGGCCAGGTGTACGGCCTCCACTCCGGGAAGCCCGGGGAAATCAATCGTTACCTTGCCCGCGAGTGAGCCATCGGGCGCGGCAGAGAAGTCGAAGCCGTACGAGGCCGGGGCGGGCCAGAGCGAGACGGCCTGGGCCTCGCGCCGGGCGTCCACCAATGCCACACCGGCCGCCGCCACCTCGCGCAGCAGTGTCCAGACGCGGGGGCCGAACTCGTGGAGGTGTACCTCGGACCGCCCGTAGCTGTAACGGCCCGGCTTGAACGCGGAGTAGATCATCATGAGCGCCTCGCGGTGGGCGTCCACAGCATCCGGGTTGCGGTAGGCGAGCGAGTCCCAGTCCACACCGCCGCGGACCCACGGGGCCTTCTTCCCGGGGAGGACGGGGCGCATCCGCACAATCATCGAACCGGGAGCGCCACCGCGGGCGTGGGTCTGGAGCGGCTCAAACTGGAGGCCCATCGGAACGCCCTCGAAGCCGCCCTCGGGAGGCGCCTTCAACGGGCTGAGGAGCCGCTCCCACTCGGGCGCGCCCGGCTTCTGTGGAACATTGGCGTCCAGTTCTGCGCAGGCCGCCAGAAGGACCGCCGCCACATGTTTGCAGTTGAACCGGACGGGGCAGGTGCAGTGACCGGAACTGAGCTTGTTGCCCTGTTTGTCTCCGACGCGGACGAACGTCTCATAGGCCTGCCGTCCGGAGCCGAGCACCTTGGCGTGGAGCATCCGCTGCGCCGGGTCCGAGGTCTGGATCCGGACGCGCCCGGCACGGGCGTACTCGCGGCCCCGCTCGAATGCACCCTTGCCCACGGAAGCTCGGATCGGCAGCTCGCCCGGCAGATCGGGCCAGCGCCTGAGGTGGCGGTACGCGGGCGTGGATGACACGCGTTAACGGTAGATCACACGGCTGACAACATCACTGTGCGTTCGCGCACGGCTGGCGTTCCGGGGTACTTCTCCCCGACTGTGTGGTTGCGTCTTCGCGAAATCCCCGCCACCCCCCTTTCGCCGACTGTGCGGTTACGTCTTCGCGAAATCCCCGCCACCCACCTCTCACCGACTGTGTGGTTACGTCTTCGCGAAATCCCCGCCACCCCCCTTTCGCCGACTGTGTGGTTACGTCTTCGCGAAATCCCCGTCGACTGTGTGCCCGCGCCCCGACCTTCCCCTTCCCA
>JAAZBW010000496.1 GCA_012513625.1 Actinomycetales bacterium
ACCAGCCACCCACACACCCCGCCACCACCCACCACGCCACGAACAGCCCACAAATCAGCGCTTCCCTAACTCACATAGTCGTCCGGCCGCGGCAGGTAACCGTCCCGCACGGCCTCCCGTACGGCGTCCTGATAGGTGGTGACCGAGCGGCCGGTCTCCTGGTACTTGTGGAAGATCCGGTTCAGGTAGGTGGCCACGGTGGCGAGCTTCACGGGCGGATTGAGCCGGTTCCCCACAGACTTGCGTGGCAGGCCATCCGCGAGCAGCCGCAACACCTGGAGCTCCCGCTCCGAGAGTTGCGGCACCAGGGTGTCATCGGAGGCGAGGGCGAACGCGATCTCTGGGGAGAGGCCCTGCTCCCCCCGCGCCACACACCGCACCACATCGGCGATCGCGGCTCCGTCGTCGGACTTCAGAGCGAGCCCCAAAGCCCCCGCCTGCACCGCGTGGCGCAGCGGAATCGGACGCACCTCGGAAGTGAGCACCACCACGCGCGTATTCATGGTCACGAGTTCCCGAACCCGCTCCACGGGATCGCCGCCATCTCCAAGGTTGAGGTCAACGAGCACCACGATGCGGACGTCTCCCTCATCCCTGCGTAAACTCTCGATCCGGTCGAGCAGTTCCTGGTAGGTGCGGGCCGCGCCGGACCATGCAAACTCTGGGGCCTCGCGCAGTAACAGGGTGGCGAGGCCCTCCACCACCACCGGGTGGTCATCTACGGCGATCAGCCTGAAATGCGGCATGGCGCGAGCCCCCTCTCGGCTCCAACTATCCCGCACCAACGCAATCACCGCCTGTTGAACCTGCAGTTGACCCCACATCAGTAAGGGGTCTCGTGGAGGTAGTGCTCGAGGTGGATTTGGCCGTCCTCCACGGTCACGTTGGCGGCTACCTCCCGGGCGTGCTCGATCACTCTCACACCGTCCGGCCGCACCACCGTGGCCACTCGCCACCTCCCACGCTCACCGGTCGGAAGGATGGTGGCGCGCACGAAAGCCACGTCGCCGGGTTTCAGTCCCGCCAGCAGTCGCACCAGCCAGTCCCCGACGGCGGGGGGCAGCTCCCCGGAGGACCTCACCGTCACCTCAACCCCGTTCGAGCGGAGGCGGTCGAGTTCGTCATCCAGTTCGGGCGCCCTCTCGCTGGATGTGACCCCACCCGACGTGTCTGCGCGCACGGCCCGCTCGAGTTCGTCGGCCTGGGCCCGCACCCGGGAACTCGCGGGGTCGAGCCGGCGCTCGGCCACGGCGGTGACGAAGTCGAACACGGCCTTGGCGCGCTTCTCGTTCCGGTGCTGCAGTGCCTGGCGCTCCGCCTCGTGGAGGAGCACGGCGTCGAAGGACCGGACGGATGTCTCGTGGCTCATGAGGGCGCGCTCTGCGGCGTGCTCCAAAAGGAATCGGACCCCAGCGAGCGAGAGGAGCCCCACCACGGGAACGGAGAGTAGGGGCAGGGAGGAGAGGAGCGCGTACCCCAACTCGGCCCCTGACGCGTGGCCGGCCGCTCCGTGCGCCATGACTATCACGCTCGCCACGATCACGAACAATCCGGCCGTGGTCAGGATGGCGGCGCGGCGCGGTCGGAAGAGCGCCTGAAGGAGGGCGAGCGGCATGACACCGCCAACCATCCAGAAGAGGCCGGAGCTCGGCGAACCCTCCGGTA
>JAAZBW010000497.1 GCA_012513625.1 Actinomycetales bacterium
CAGGATCCGCAGCCCGGAAACTGTGTCCGAGGCGAGCGAGGTGAGCTCGCCCTGCGCCTCGCGGTGCACGGCCTGGCGCTTCTGCAGCGGGATCGAGACGAGCAGGTTCGCGGCCGTCACGAGCGGGAGGCCCACGAGCACTATCGCGGCCATCAGGGCGGACTCCTGCAGCAGCAGCCACGCCACCACGAGGTAGGCCACGAGGCCGCCCGCCACGCTGCCGAGCACCTCGAGGATGTTGCCGAGGTACATGGCATCCGAGGCCACCACGGCCACCACCTTGCCCGTGGCCGTGGAGGCGGTCATGCGCTCGCCGGTGCGGGTCACGTGCTCGGAGACGTTCGTGACCACCGTGTATGCGGTCCGCATCCAGTTGCGCACCTCGAGGATGTGCGCGAGGGCGTCCGCGGCTGCCGCGAGCGCGCCGAGGCCCACGAGGGCGGCGCCGTACCCCCAGAGCTGGGGCGTGAGGCCGTCCTGGAGTCCGGAGTCGATCGCGAGGCCGAGCACGTACGGCAGGAGCACGAGCGAGACGAAGCGGACCGAGGAGGCGAGAGCCGCCGCGAGCACGCCCCAGCGCACCCGCCCGAACAGCCATGTCAGGAGGCGTGCGGGGCGGGTGCGCGGAGGGTTGGTCGGGAACGACGTGGGGAACCGGAGCACGCGGACCAACCTACGACCAGGGGCGGAGGGGAATCGAATCATTTTGGGCCACTAGGATCGGGTCGTGACCCATCCCACCTCCCAGCCGCCCGAGCAGCCCGATCAGCCCGATCCCTACGCCGTTCGCATCCGCGAGGTTACCGAATCGAAGGCGCGGAGCTCCTTCGGCCGGTACCGCTTGATGGCGTTCGTGACGGGCGGCTTCCTGCTGCTCCTCACGTTCGAGATGCTGATGAAGTACGTGTTCCGCGGCGGTGACTCATTCCTGGGCTCGTGGGTGGCGATTGTGCACGGCTGGATCTACGTGGTCTACCTCATCACCGTGTT
Organism: Actinomycetales bacterium; assembly: GCA_012513625.1. Lineage (GTDB taxonomy): Bacteria > Actinomycetota > Actinomycetes > Actinomycetales > Actinomycetaceae > JAAZBW01. Next base: position 991 of record JAAZBW010000497.1, read on the forward strand.
CCAGTTGTGGAGCTTCATGCGCTGGGACTTCGGCCGGATGGCACTGCTCGTGGGCGCCGGCCTCGTGCCGGTGCTCTCGTTCGTGATGGAGCCCCGCGCCAAGCAGTGGTTCGATGCGGAACTGCCTGGGCGTGCGGAGATGTCCGTGAAGCTCGCCACCGCGCTCCGGAACCGGCAGAGTGGCGACGGCGGAGGTTCTGGTGGTCCTGTCAGTGGCGGAAAGTAGGGTGCGGGTCATGTCGGAAAATACGGTGGGGACCACCTCGCGTCCCGTCCTCGTGGTGGACTTCGGTGCGCAGTACGCGCAGTTGATCGCGCGGCGCGTGCGTGAGGCGCGAGTGTTCTCGCAGATCGTGCCCCACTCGATGCCGGTGACGGAGATGCTGGCGAAGGACCCGGCGGCGATCATCCTCTCCGGCGGCCCCGCCTCGGTCTACGCGGAGGGGGCACCCGCGGTAGACCCGGCACTCTTCGAGGCCGGCGTGCCGGTGCTCGGGATCTGCTACGGCTTCCAGGCGATGGCGGCCGCGCTCGGCGGGGAGGTGGGCCGCACGGGCGTGCGCGAGTACGGGGCCACGGACCTTGCGGTGGCAGAGGCAGGCACCCTGCTCGCCGGCTCGCCAGACATCCAGCGGGTCTGGATGAGCCACGGGGACGCGGTCCAACGGGCTCCGGAGGGCTTCGAGGTGCTCGCCTCCTCCGAGGGTGCCCCGGTGGCCGCCTTCGAGGACCGGGACCGGCGGCTCTACGGGCTGCAGTGGCACCCCGAGGTACGCCACACTCCGCTCGGGCAGGCGGCCCTCGAGAACTTCCTCTACCTGGGAGCGGGCCTGGAGCCCACCTGGACACCGGCCTCCATCGTGAAGGAGCAGGTGGAGCGGATCCGCGCGCAGGTGGGAGACGCACGGGTGATCTGCGGGCTTTCCGGGGGAGTGGACTCCTCCGTGGCTGCCGCGCTCGTCCAGCGGGCCGTGGGCAACCAGCTCACCTGCGTGTTCGTGGACCACGGCCTCCTCCGGGCCGGGGAGGCGGAGCAGGTGGAGAAGGACTTCGTGGCCGCCACCGGCGTGGACCTCGTGGTGGTGGACGATTCGGACGTGTTCCTGGACGCGCTCGCCGGCATCACCGATCCGGAAACCAAGCGCAAGGCCATCGGTCGGGAGTTCATCCGCTCCTTCGAGCGCGCTGCCCGCGGGATCGTGGAGCGCACCGGCAATGGCGCCGGTGGCGGCGAGGTGAAGTTCCTCGTGCAGGGCACCCTCTACCCGGACGTGGTGGAATCGGGCGGAGGGGACGGCTCCGCGAACATTAAGAGCCACCACAACGTGGGCGGATTGCCGGACGATCTCGAATTCGAGCTCGTGGAGCCGCTGCGGGACCTGTTCAAGGACGAGGTGCGGGCGGTGGGCCACGAGCTCGGCGTTCCCGAGCAGATCGTGTGGCGCCAACCGTTCCCCGGGCCGGGGCTCGGCATCCGCATCATCGGGGAGGTCACGCGTGAGCGGCTGGACATCCTGCGCCGCGCGGATGTGATCGCACGCGCTGAGCTCACGGCCGCCGGCCTCGACCGGGACGTGTGGCAGTGCCCGGTGGTACTGCTCGCGGACGTGCGCTCGGTGGGCGTGCAGGGTGACGGCCGCACCTACGGACACCCGATCGTGATCCGGCCGGTCACCTCGGAGGACGCCATGACGGCGGACTGGGCGCGC
>JAAZBW010000498.1 GCA_012513625.1 Actinomycetales bacterium
CAAGCCTGCCAGCCAACCCCAGGTCAGCCAGAAACCAGACTGACAGTGTGGTTCCGTCCCGCCGAGTGTGTGGTTCCGTCCCGCCAAATGTGTGGCGTAAGTGCTTCGGCACACTCGATGAGATGTTGGCGGACTCTTAACCACACAGTCGATGGGGTTCTTGCGGGATGTTAACCACACACTCGGCGAAAAAGGGACGTCAGAGGTAACGGATGACCGGCGGGGCCACGGTGACGATCAGGAGCGTAACGAGGCCCGTAAGGTTGCCGTACCGGGTGAACCAGCGCTGGTAGCCGAGGAACAACGCGAGTGAGAGCAGGAAGCCCATGAGGGCCACGCCTGTGGCCACGAAGGACTGGCCAGTGGGGTCCTCGGTGCTGATGTTGTCGATCAGCGACTGGGCAAACATCAGCATGTAGATCACGGAGGCCGCGAGCCCTCCGGCGGCCAAGAGGAGCTGCCACCAGGGGCGGCGGGGGAGCGGCTCGTTGGGGAATACCTCGCGGCCGAGGGGATCCAACCTCGTTTCCGACGTCCCGCGTTCGTACAGCTCCATCTCATAATTCTATGCGAGCGGGGGTCGTCCGGCGCGGGTAGTCATCCTGCGCGGGGCGGACTGGCTGACGCCGGGCGGGCGCCTGCCCGGACTGGGAACCCGCTATCCAGGCCGGGGTAGTCCACGGCCCGACCATCGGCCCACCGCCGCGCCCAAGTCTGATGGGATACTTGGAAGGAACGAACTCATTTGCGAAACGGAGGAAGAGCGATGCCCATCGCAACCCCAGAGCAGTACGCGGCGATGCTGGACCGGGCCAAGGAGAAGAAGTTCGCCTACCCCGCCATCAACACCACCTCGTCCCAGTCCATTACGGCGGCTCTCCAGGGCTTCGCTGAGGCCGAGTCGGACGGCATCATCCAGGTCTCCGTGGGCGGCGCCGAGTACGGCTCCGGCTCCACCATCAAGGACCGGGTGGCCGGTTCCCTGGCGCTCGCGGCCTACGCCCGCGAGGTGGCCAAGAACTACCCCGTGACCATTGCGCTCCACACGGACCACTGCTCCAAGGAGAACCTGGACTCGTGGGTGCGCCCGCTCCTCGAGCTCGAGGCCGAGCAGGTCAAGCGCGGTGAGGACCCCACCTTCAACTCGCACATGTGGGACGGCTCGGCCGTGCCGATCGAGGAGAACCTTGAGGTCGCGAAGGAGCTCCTCGAGCTCTCCAACAAGGCGAACACCATCCTCGAGATCGAGATTGGTGTGGTGGGCGGCGAAGAGGACGGCGTTGCGCACGAGATCAACGAGAAGCTCTACACCACCCCGGAGGATGGCCTCGCGACGGCGGCCGCCCTCGGCCTTGGAGAGTACGGCCGCTATCTGACCGCGCTCACGTTCGGCAACGTGCACGGCGTCTACAAGCCGGGCGCCGTGAAGCTCCGCCCGGAACTGCTGGGCGAGATCCAGAAGGCCGTGGGTGACAAGTACGGGAAGGACCGCCCATTTGACCTCGTGTTCCACGGCGGCTCCGGCTCCTCGCCCGAGGAGATCGCCACCGCCGTGGCGGCCGGCGTCATCAAGATGAACGTGGACACGGACACGCAGTACGCGTTCACCCGCCCCGTGGTGGAACACATGTTCCGCAACTACGACGGCGTGCTCAAGATCGACGGCGAGGTGGGTATCAAGAAGCAGTACGACCCGCGCACGTGGGGCAAGCTCGCCGAGACCGGCATGGCCGCCCGCATCGTGCAGGCATGCCAGGAACTGGGTAGCGTCGGCACCAAGATGTGATCCGACCCTGATCGACGCGAAGGGGGCCCGCCATCGAGCGGGCCCCCTTCGGCGTCTTCTCGGGTCCCCAAGCGGTGAGCCGCCCGGCAGAACCACCCATCGGCGGACCCGGAGGATTCATGGCTTCCTATACTCGTGGCATGGACACCCCACGTGGCACCGAGCGCGCCCGCACCACGCTCGCGTACCTGCGGCGACAGATCACCACGGGCGAATGGGGAGTGGGGGACCGCATTCCGATCGAACCCGAGCTCACGGAGATGCTGGGAGTGGGGCGCTCCACGATCCGGGAGGCAGTCCGATCGCTTGCCAGCATTGGGATGCTCGAGACCCTCCCGGGCCGCGGCACGTTCGTGCGCTCCAGCACCCCCACCAGCGCTGTCCTCTCCGAGTTCCTCGCCGCCTACACCCTCGAAGAGCTGCTGAGCTACCGCCGGGCCCTCGAGGTGGAGGCTGCCCAGCAGGCTGCGCTTCACCGGACCCCGGAGGACATCGCCGCGCTCGAGGCCGCGGTGGCGCAGCCGCTCATGCGCTCGCACTGCCCCGCGCATGGGAACGACGGCGCCGGCGCGGAAGTTGCGGGAACCACCGGCGCAGGCGGCGATAGTGATGGTGACGACGAGGGTGACGGCGACGGTGCCGGAGAGGGCGCCGCCGGCGCCTCCGGCACGGGAAGCCACGGAGTGACAGGCTCCTCCGCGGACCTCGCAGCGCGTTTCCACCACCTTCTCTTTGACGCCGCCAAAAACCGGCTCCTCGCCTCCCTGTATGCGGGGATCTCGGAAAAGCTCGCTCAGCCCGCGCACGTGGGCCGGCTGGTGCACGCGGCGGACGCCGCCACCATGCAGGAGGAGCACGAGCTGATCATGGATGCCGTGCGCCGGGGGGACTTCATCGACGCCGTCCATGCCATGGCGGACCACATGGACAATGACCTCGTGATCGTCACTCCTGACGACCAGATCATCCCGGCACTCCAGCGCTCGCCCGCCGCTCAACGCCGTATCGGCGCCCGCGTCCCCCGCGAGGAGGAGTCCGGCGGAACCTGATCCCCGCCGTCGTTCCGGCGGTGAGTTGGGGTGCCGGCCGCACCCCCGCCGTCGTTCCGGCGGTGAGTTGGGGTGCCGGCCGCACCCCCGCCGTCGACCAAATCGGTCGGTCAGAACTCAGGCGCGCCAATCCTCGGGGAAGTCCTGCGCCCGGTCCGTGAACACGCCGGTGACGCCCCACTCGGCGAGTTGCTCCGCCCGCTCGCGGGAGTTGACTGTGTAGACGTTGACTTCGTAGCCAGCCTCGCGGAACCTGCGCACGGACTTCCGCGTCACCGTGGAGTCCGATGGGTGGAGCGCGGCGGCATCGAGCATGAGCCCCACCGAGTGCCACAGCCCGTTCATCCGCTTGTTCTCGAACAAGATCCCGATCCGGGCGCCGGGCACCACGCGTCGGAACTCGTGCAGGAGGAGCGGGGAGAAGCTGGAGATGAGCACGTCACGGTCCGGGTCCAGCCGGTCCAGGTCCCGTGCCACCGCGGTCACGAGCGCACGCTGTTGTGCGGCCGGGACGCGGCGCACCTTGAGCTCCACGTTGGCGTCCAGACCGTTCTCGTTCATGAGGTCCACCACCTGGTCCAGGGTTGGCACCGGTTCACCCGCGAACTCCGGTGAGAACCATGAGCCGGCGTCGATTCTCCCGAGGTCCGCCCGGGAGAGTTCGTGGTACGCGCCGGTGCGGTTCGTGGTGCGGTCCAGCGTGGAGTCGTGGAGGACGATCACGGTGCCGTCGGCGAGCAGGTCCACATCCAGCTCAAAACGGGTGACGCCATGCTCGGCGCACAGCCGGAACGCGGCGAGCGTGTTCTCGGGCGCGAGTGAACTCATCCCGCGGTGGGCGATCACCTGGGGGTCGCGGCACTTGGTCAACACACGGCACAGGCTAGCCGGGCGAGGTGACGGGCAGGTGACGTGCCTGGCAGGGGCGGCACCCCCCTTTTCGCCGACTGTGTGGTTTGGTTCTCGCATAGTTCCCGTCGACTGTGTGCCGACGACCAGCCGGGCCCGGCAGTTCCCGTCCACTGTGTGCCGTAGACCTGCCGACTCTGCCCGAGCCCCTCGGCTGTGCGCCGTCGGCCAGCCGCGCCCCACGCGGTCATCGCAGTCGGTTCGGCAACAACGGGCGCACATTCCGTCGTCGGCGTGGGTAGATCCCACCCCCCCTGATCCCACCCACCCGGCAGTTACTCCACCGGTTCGGCCTCAGAAGCGGCGCTGCGGGCGAGCACGGCGGACAAGCTGTGAAGCTATCGGCTCCTGGACGAACAGCGACACTGTTCGTTGGGGCAGGTGATGGCTGTGTCAACGCATGTGGCCGGTGGGACGGACAACTTGTGAAGCTCCAGGCCTCTGGATAAACAGCGACGCTATTTGTCCGGAGAGGGGCCCGCTCCTGCCCGGAGAGCGGCTCGCTCCCCAACGACGACGTCGGAACTCACCCTCCGCAAGCCCATGGACAGACATAGAAGCGTCACTCGACGTCCTAATCGGCGGGCGGGGGGCCAGCCGGGTGAGGTGGCGGGCGGGAGGTCAGCCGGAGGAGTTGGCGGGCGGGGGGCCAGCCGGGTGAGGTGGCGGGCGGGAGTTGGGCGCACGCGGGTGGCCGGCGAGGCGGAATGCAGCCACCCCAGTCCGCGGACGTTCCGCACACACGCGGGCTGGGTGTGAGTAGCCTGAGACCCGTGTCAGGCGCGGGAAACTGCGTGCCACCGTGTTGAAGGGGAGTGCGCCATGCCCGCGATCGTCGTGCTTGGAGCCCAGTGGGGAGACGAGGGCAAGGGAAAGGCCACCGACCAGCTCGGCTCGGCCACCGATTACGTGGTGAAGTTCAACGGCGGCAACAACGCCGGCCACACCGTGGTGGTAGGCAGTGAGAAGTACGCGCTCCACCTCCTCCCGAGCGGAATCCTCACCCCCGGCGTCACACCCGTGATCGCGAACGGCGTGGTGGTGGACCTCGCGGTGCTCTTCCAGGAGATCGACGACCTCACCGAGCGCGGCATCGACTGCTCCCGCCTCCAGGTCTCCGCCTCCGCGCACGTGATCCCGAGCTACAACCGCACCATGGATGCGGTTACGGAACGCTTCCTCGGCCAGCGCAAGATCGGCACCACCGGTCGCGGGATCGGCCCCACGTACGGGGACAAGATGACCCGCGTTGGCATCCGCATCCAGGACCTGTTCGACCCCTCGATCCTCCGGCAGAAGGTGGAGGGCGCGCTCCTGCAGAAGAACGCGCTCCTCGTGAAGATCTACAACCGTCGCCAGATTGAGGCGGACGCGATCGTGGATGAGTTGCTCTCCTATGGGGAGCGCCTGCGCCCCATGGTGGCGGACACCTCGTTGCTCCTGAACCAGGCGCTCGACCGCGGTGAGACCGTGGTGTTCGAGGCCGGCCAGGCCACCATGCTGGACATCGACCACGGCACGTACCCGTTCGTCACCTCCTCCAACTGCACCGCGGGCGGTGCCTCCACCGGCACGGGAATCGGCCCCACCCGCCTCGACCGGATCGTGGGCGTGGCCAAGGCCTACTGCACCCGGGTGGGCGAGGGCCCCTTCCCCACAGAACTCGATGACGAGAAGGGCGAGTTCCTGCGCGTCACCGGCAGCGAGTTCGGCACCACCACCGGCCGACCCCGCCGCACGGGATGGTACGACGCGGTGGTGGCGCGGTACTCGAGCCGCATCAACGGGCTCACCGACCTGGTGATCACCAAGCTTGACATCCTCAGCGGGCTCGCGGAGATCCCGGTATGCGTGGCCTACGAGGTGGACGGCGTCCGCCACGAGGAGATGCCCGTCAACCAGACCGATTTCCACCACGCCGTGCCCGTCTACGAGAACCGCCCCGGCTGGACCGAGGACATCTCGCAGTGCCGCACGTGGGAGGAGCTCCCGGCTGCCGCTCGCGATTACATCGAGTACCTCGAGGAGGTCTCCGGCTGCCGCATCTCCACGGTGGGAGTGGGCCCGGACCGTGAGGCCGCAATCGTGCGGCACGCGCTCGCCCAGCCGGGCGCACCAGCGCACCCGTAGCGGGGGACGCCCGCGCCCACCCCGCCCGCTCCGGTACGCGGCCGCGCCAGCGCACCCGCTTGGCCCGCACCACACCCTAGGCTGTGACCCATGGCCGGCCTCTTCGACCCCATCACCCTCCGCGATCTCACCCTCCCGAACCGCCTCTGGCTCGCGCCGATGTGCCAGTACTCGTGCGAGGGCCTCGACGGCCAGGTGGGTGAGTGGCACTCACTCCACCTGACCGCGCGCGCCCTCGGCGGGTTCGGCCTCCTCGTCACCGAGGCCACCGCTGTCCTCCCCGAGGGCCGCATCTCCCCGCAGTGCGCCGGCCTGTGGAACGAGGCGCAACGCCGCGCGTGGCAACCCGTGGTCGAGTCCGTCCACGACGCCGGAGCCGCCATCGCCGTACAGCTCGCCCACGCGGGCCGTAAGGCGAGCACCTACCGGCCGTGGGACCGCGTCTCCGGCGGCAGTCCGTCCGTTCCCGTCGACGGCGGAGGCTGGGTTGCGCGGTCACCCTCACCAGTGGCGTACCCGGGTTTCGCCGAGCCGTCGGAGCTCTCTGAGCGTGAGGTGGGCGAGGTGATCCGCGCTTTCCGCGACGCGGCGGTGCGCGCTGCAGATGCGGGGTTTGACGCCGTCGAGGTCCACGCCGCCCACGGCTACCTCCTGCACCAGTTCCTCTCCCCCCTCTCGAACCACCGCACCGACGCGTACGGGGGAACGCTGGAGAACCGGGCCCGGCTGGCAGTGGAGGTGGTGGAGGCGGTGCGCTCCGCCGTCGATCTGCCGATCCTGGTGCGCGTCTCGGCCACCGACTGGATCAGGGGAGGCCTCCTCGTGGACCACGTGGCCGAGTTGGGGCGTGCGCTGCGGCGGGCTGGCGCAGACCTGATCGACGTTTCCTCTGGCGGCAACGCACCGGCCGAGATCCCCGTGGGACCCGCCTACCAGACGCCTCTCGCCACCGAGATCCGCGAGTTCGCCGGGATTCCGGTGGGAACGGTGGGGTTCATCGATA
>JAAZBW010000499.1 GCA_012513625.1 Actinomycetales bacterium
CCCACGCACGTGCCCGGGATGTCCCGCCCCGCGCTCTCGAGGAAGAGCCCCGAGGGGTCGGGCAGTTCGATAATGCCCCGGTCCGTGAGATCAAAGCAGCCCACCTCGTCCGTGGAGCCGTATCGATTCTTCACCGCACGCAGCATGCGCAGCCGCGAGTGACGTTCGCCCTCGAACTGGCACACCACATCCACGAGGTGCTCCAACACCCGGGGACCCGCGATAGCCCCGTCCTTGGTGACGTGGCCGATCAGGATCACCGGAAAACCACGCGACTTCGCCACCTGGATGAGTCCCGCCGCCACAGCGCGCACCTGCGCCACCCCTCCTGCGCTTCCCTCCACATGCTCCGAGGAGAGCGTCTGCACGGAGTCCACCACCACGAGCCCCGGATCCACACTCTCGATGTGGCCGAGCACACGGCCGAGATCGTTTTCCGCCGCGAGTAGGAGACCGTCCGCGAGGGCGCCGATGCGTTCGCCTCGCAGCCGCACCTGCGAGGCGGACTCCTCACCGGACAGGTAGAGGACCACCCCACCGCTGCCCACCCGCGCGGCCCGCGCTGCGACGTCGAGTGCGAGGGTGGACTTGCCCACGCCGGGTTCCCCCGCGAGCAGCACCACGGACCCGGGCACGATCCCGCCTCCGAGCACCCGATCCAGCTCGCCCACGCCGGTGGGGCGCGCACGGGAGGCCTCCGCGGGAACCCGGGCGATGGGGATGGCGGCGGTGGCGGGTGCGAGCGTTCGCACCTTGGCAAGCGGCGCGGCCGCCAGCTCCACTACGGTGCCCCAGGCCTGGCACTCCCCGCAGCGGCCCACCCACTTGGGCGTGGTCCAGCCGCACTCGGTGCAGGAGAAGGGATTGCGGTTCTTGCTCATGGTCAGAGCCTAAACGCCGCCCCTGACAGGAACGTCCCGCCCCCGCGCGCTGGGGATGGCGCGCGCCCTGCGCCGGCCGCGAACCCGCCCTGTGCTGCGCCGCCCGCCCGGCATAGGGTGGAGGCCGCACCGAACCCACCCAAAAGGAGACCACGTGCTTGATGACGCACTTCTCGCCCGCATCCACGACCGTGCCGCGGAGATCGACCGCAGCAACGGCTTCCCGTGGGAGGACCTCGAAGACCTTCGCGAGGCCGGCTACTTCACCGCCATGGTCCCGAGCGAGCGCGGGGGAGGCGGACTGAGCCTCCGGGAGATGACCGAGGTCCAGATGCGCCTCGCCGGCGCCGCCCCCGCCACCGCCCTCGCCTTCAACATGCACCAGATCTGGGTGGGTGTGGCCAACACGATGGCGACGATGGGGGACACCTCCGCAGACTTCCTGCTGGACGCCGCCATGGACCGAGAGATCTTTGCCTTCGGAGTCTCCGAGCCGGGCAACGACCTGGTCTTGTTCGGCTCGGCCAGCGAGGCGCGCCCGGACGGCGAGGGCGGCTACTCCTTCCACGGCACCAAGATCTTCACCTCGGGCGCTCCCGCCTGGACCATGCTCGGCACCTACGCCCAGGACTCCACGGATCCGGAGAACCCGCGCTCCGTCTACGCCTTCGTCCGCCGCGACGGTGGCGGCTTCGAGATCAGGGACGACTGGGACGCCCTCGGCATGCGCGGATCCCAGTCCTGCACCACCATTCTCGACGGCGCCCACGCCCCGGCCGAACGCATCCTCGGCACGTTCCCGCCGGGACCGGGCATGGAGCCCGTACTGTTCGGCATCTTCTCCAACTTCGAGATCCTCGTGGCCTCCGTCTACGTGGGAATCGCGCGCCGCGCGCTCGACCTGGCGGTGGAGACCGTGCACCGGCGCCGGTCCCGCCTCAACCTCGGCGCCCCCTACGCGAACGACCCGCTCATCCGCCGCCGGATCGCTGAGGCCGCCATCGCGCTCGACGGCATCTACCCCCAGATCGCCTCAATCGCCGACGACGTGGCGGACTTCTCGCTCGAACGTCACGGTGATCTCTGGTATCCCCGCCTCTCCGCCATCCTCGGCCGTTCCGTGGAGGTGGCGAAGGAGGTCGTGGAACAGGCCGTCCGTTCGGCCGGCGGTTCCTCCTACTACACGAAGAACGAGCTGTCCCGCCTCTACCGTGACGTGCTCGCCGGGCTCTTCCACCCCTCGGACAGCGAATCGCTCACCAACGCGTGGGCAGGTGCGGTGCTCGGCCCGGTCCTGCCCTGGCCGCCCGCCCCGGAGGCCGAGGCTGGTGCGGCCGAGGCTGGCACGCCCGAGGATCGCGAGGAGTCCTAGGGAAGCGCTGATTTGTGGGCTGTTCGTGGCGTGGTGGGTGGTGGCGGGGTGTGTGGGTGGCTGGTGGTCTCGTCCTTTCTCCCGGTTTCCGGGGTTCTGGGGCCGTGGGGCTGGTTTCGGGCAGGCTGGCGCCCTGCGGTCACCCCATGAGGGCGACCGCGCGGGCTCGCATCAGCCAGTTCGCTGAGGCGAACAGGACGTTGAGGTGGTTCAGGTTCTTCGCGATACCGCGGTAGCGGGTCTTGGTGTAGCCGAAGTCGCGTTTGATGATGAGGAAGGGATGTTCGACCTTCGCCCGCACAGACGCCAGGCGTGACTGCTCGGCCCGATCGGGTGGGGCCATCGTGGCCAGGCGTCCCTTGCGGGCGGCGACCCGCCACGTCACCGTTTTCAGGTGCTCGTCTC
>JAAZBW010000500.1 GCA_012513625.1 Actinomycetales bacterium
AGCGGGCCCTCCTCCATGCGGAGGTCCATGAGGAAGCGGTAGGCGCGGCCCACCTCCGGGCCCTGGCGGAGCCCGAGCAACTCCATGATCTGGGCGCCGTCGAGGTCCGGGCGGATGGCCTTGAGCGACTCCTCCTCGGCGAGCTCCTGGATGCGGGATTCGAGGTCGTCGTAGGCGGCGGCGAGCCGCATGGCCTTGCGCTGATTGCGTGTGGTGCAGTCGGCGCGGGTGAGGCGGTGGAGTCGTTCGAGTTGATCGCCGGCATCCGTGACGTAGCGGCGCACCGCGGAGTCGGTCCACGCCTGCTCGCCGTACCCGTGGAAGCGCAGGTGTAGCTCCACGAGCTTGGTGACGGCCTTGATCGTCTGGTTGTCGAACCGCAGGGCACGCATGCGGGCGCGAGTCATCTTGGCGCCCACCATCTCGTGGTGGTGGAAGCTCACGCCGCCGGCCTCGAAGCGGCGGGTGGCCGGCTTCCCGATATCGTGCATCAGCGCCGCGAACCGCAGCGCGAAGTCCGGCGCGGGCACTGCCCCCTCCGGCCCGGTTTCGAGGGCCATCGCCTGATCGAGCACGGTGAGCGTGTGTTCGTAGACGTCCTTGTGGCGGCCGTGCTCGTCCACGGTGGCCTGCAGCGCCGCCAGCTCGGGCAGCACGATCTCTGCCACGCCCGTCCAGACCATGAGCTCGATGCCGCGGCGGGGCTCGCGCGAGATCACCAGCCGCTCGAGCTCCGCACGGATCCGCTCCGGCGAGACGATCTCGAGCCGCTCCGCCATCGCAGACATGGCGGTCATCACGTCCTCCGCCACCTCGAATCCGAGCTGTGCGGCGAAGCGGGCGGCGCGCATGATGCGCAGGGGGTCGTCGTCAAAGGACTGCTCGGCCGTGACCGGCGTGCGCAGGATTCCCGCCTCAAGGTCCGCGAGTCCGCCCGTGGGATCAACGAACTCCAGCGTGGGTAGGCGCAGCGCGATCGCGTTGACCGTGAAATCGCGGCGCGTGAGGTCTCCCTCCAGCGAATCGCCGTAGGCCACCACCGGCTTCCGCGAGCCGATCTCGTACTCCTCGGAGCGGTAGGTGGTCACCTCGATCGTGGTCTCGCCCTTCTTGGTGCCGATCGTGCCGAATTCGCGGCCCACGTCCCACAGTGCCTCGCCCCCCGCGCGCAGCAACTTCTCCGTCACCTCGGGCGGCGCAGAGGTGGTGAAATCCAGATCGTGCGGGTTCGCGATGCCCATGAGCGCGTCACGCACCGGGCCGCCCACGAGCGCCAGTTCGTGCCCGGCCTCCTCGAAGCGTCGGCCAAGCTGCACGATATCCACGGGGTGGGAGGTGACGACGTGGCGTGCGATTCGCTGCAACTGCTCGGCGGAGGGATTGGACACGCCATAGATCTTCCCACGACGGCGGAGCGTCCGTTCCGTGCGCGCCGTCACCCTGCGCGGCGCAGGGGGCAAGATGACGCAGGGCAAGTCCCGCCGTCGGTGCCAGGCGGCAGGGTACGGGCGGGGAAGCCGTGGGCCTGCAGGGCTTTGACTACAGTAGGCGTATGTCAGCCGTCCCCACTCCGCGCAGGCAACCCCTGCCGCGCCGCAGGCTGACTCCGCGTCGCCACCCGCTTCCCGTAGTGGACGAGACCTCCGCAGGCGGCCTCGTGGTGGACGTGGTGGACGGCAAGGCATTCGTGGCCGTGATCGCGCGGCGCAACCGCGCGGGCCGCTTGGAGTGGTGCCTTCCCAAGGGTCACCTGGAGGGCGAGGAGACCGCCCCCGAGGCGGCCGTGCGCGAGATCTACGAAGAGACCGGTATTAAGGGTCGCGTGCTCCGGCACCTCGCCTCGATCGACTACTGGTTCGCCGGCACCGACCGCCGCGTCCACAAGGTGGTGCACCACTACCTGCTGGAGGCGCTCGGCGGCGAACTCACCACCGAGAACGATCCCGATCAGGAGGCCGAGGACGTGGAGTGGGTAGAACTTGAGGATGTGGCCTCCCGCCTCGCCTATCCGAACGAGCGGCGGGTGGTGGCGACGGCCTGGGATGTCCTGACCGGACGGCCATGAGTCGCCAGGCCTCCGGGGGCCCGGTACGCCGGGCTGCCGCCCTGACGCTCCTCCTCTTCGCGGGCCTCACGGCCCA
>JAAZBW010000501.1 GCA_012513625.1 Actinomycetales bacterium
AACTCCGAGTAGCACAGGTGGGTGTGGATCTGCGTGGCAGGGGCGGCCCCCGCGGTCGCCACCCGGAACGCACGCACGGACCAGTCCAGGTAGGCGGCCTGGTCCTCCCCGCGCAGAGGCAGCAGCTCGCGGAGGGCCGGCTCGTCCACCTGGATCACCCGGATCCCGGCCTCCTCCAGGTCCGCCACCTCGTCACGCAGCGTGAGCGCCACCTGGGACGCCGTCTGGCCGAGCGGCTGGTCATCGCGCACGAAACTCCACGCGAGGATGGTCACCGGGCCGGTGAGCATGCCCTTCATGGGCCGGTCCGTGAGCGACTGCGCGAAGCTCGACCACTCCACGGTCATCGGCGCCGGGCGGGAGACGTCACCCCACAGGAGCGAGGGCCTCGTGCACCGTGAGCCGTAGGACTGCACCCACCCGTGCTGGGTGGTGGCGAAGCCGTCGAGCAGTTCCGCAAAGTACTGCACCATGTCGTTGCGCTCGGCCTCACCATGCACGAGCACATCGAGTCCAAGGTCCTCCTGGAGGCCCACCACGCGTGCGATCTCGTCCTGCATCGCCTGCAGGTAGCCCACCTCGTCCAGCTCGCCGCGCCGGTGGGCGGCGCGTGCGAGGCGTATCTCCCGGGTCTGTGGGAACGAGCCGATCGTGGTGGTGGGCAGGGGCGGCAGTTGGAGGGCCGCGCGCTGCTCTTCCGCCCGTACCTCATACGGGGTGCGGGAGGTGGCGGCGTCGTCGATCGCCTCGGTGCGGCGGCGCACCTCCTCCCGGTGCACACCCGGGTGCGCCTCGCGGCTCGCGAGCGCCGCACGCGCCTCCTCCACCTCGGCGGCGATGGCGTCGCGCCCCTCGGAGAGCCCGCGGGCGAGGGTGACCACCTCACCCACCTTCTGGTCCGCAAACGCGAGCCAGGACCGGAGCTCAGGATCCAGGTCCGTCTCCCGTGCCGCGTCGTGCGGCACGTGCAGCAGCGAGGTGGACGTCCCGACGACGACGCGTCCCCCCTCCCCGACCGTCGCCTGCAGCTGTGCGAGGGTATCGAGCGCGGCCTCCAGGTCGGTGCGCCAGATGTTGCGGCCGGAGATGACGCCTCCCACCACGGTCTTCCCCACGAGGGCGTCCAAGCCGGGCACGCCGCCGCGCACGAGGTCGAGACCGATCGCCTCCACCGGCGCTGCCGCCACCGCGGGCAGCAGGTCCCGCAACTCGCCGTACGGAGCGGCGAGAAGGATCGAGGGGCGCCCCGGGGCGGCGCCGAGAACCGCGTAGGCGCGCTCCACGGCCTCGGCCAGGCGCCCTGCCGGGATCTCGGAATCGGCAACGAGGCAGGGTTCGTCGAGTTGGACCCAGGGGGCACCCGCGGCACCGAGATCGGAGAGGAACGCGGCGTAGGCGGCCGCTAGGTCCTCGAGGCGGTCGAGCGGCGCGAAGGGGGTCCGCTCGGCCTCGCCCCCGGCGTAGGCCACGGAGTCCCCGGCGCCCACCTCCTCCTTTGCGAGGAGCAGGAAGCTCACGGGACCCACGAGCACGGGGCGGACCTCCACACCCTCGGCGGCCGCCTCCCGGTACTCGCGGACAATCCGGTCGTCCACGTAGGAGAACGGTGTGGTGGGCGAGATCTCGGGCACCAGGTAGTGGTAGTTGGAGTCGAACCACTTGGTCATCTCGAGCGGCGCGAGATCGCCCTCCCCTCGGGCCACCGTGAAGTAGCCGGCGGCCCCGAGGCGGCCGGAGGCATCGCGGAGGTGCGCGAAGCGCGCGGGGACTGCGCCGAAGGTGTCCGCCGCATCCAGGACGTGGTCATAGGCGGTGGCATCGGACGGGATGGCGCCACCCGTGGCGGGCAGGCCGAGCTCCACCATGCGGGTGCGGGACTGACGCCGCACCTCGGCGAGGGACTCGTCCAACTCGGCGGCAGTGGAGTTGCCGGACCAGAACGCTTCCACGGCCTTCTTGGTCTCGCGATCGCGACCGATGCGCGGATAGCCGAGCACGGTGGCGGACGGAAGGGGTGTGGACATGGCACTGCTCCTTGGGAAGGGGATTCGATGGGTCTCAGACCTTGTGGGTGGCGAGGTACGCCGGGTTGTGCAGCCCGCGCTCGCGGAGGTGGGCGAGCACGTCCAGCGCCGGGTGGTCCCGGTTGAAGGTGTAGAGGTGCACTCCGGGTGCGCCGACGGCGAGCACCCGGTCGAGCAACGCAAGGGTGGCGTCCACCCCACGCCGGAGCCGCACGTCCTCGTCTTCGGTGGCCAACAGCGCATCGAGGGTGGCGGGGACGGCCACACCTGTCAGGTCGAAGAGGCGACGCAGGCGGCTCCGGTCCGTGAGGGGCAGGATCCCGGGCACGATCGGGATGGTGACCCCGGCCTCCCGCGCCTTCGCCACGAGGTGGGCATAGGCCTCCGCATCGTAGAACACCTGGGTGATGGCCGAGTCGGCGCCTGCCTCCTGCTTCTCGGCCAGGGCCGCGAACTCCCCCGGGCCGTAGTGGCGACCGGAGGGATAGGCGGCCACCGCCACCGTGACGTACGGGATGCCACGCTCGGCCTGGACCTGCCGGATCAGGCGCACGAGTTCGACGGAACTCGGGATTTCGTCGGCGGTGTGTTGCAGTTCGGCGTCGGCGGGGGGATCACCCCGCAGCGCGAGGAAGTCGGTGACCCCCTCGCCCATGAGCCGTTCCACCCGCTCGCGGACCTCCTGGCGGGGGCTCGCCACGCAGGTGACGTGCGCCAGGACCGGGATACTGGTTGACGCCTGGAGGCGACGGATGAGCTGCTCGGAACCCTCGCGTGAGGCGCCGGAGGCCCCGTAGGTGACGGTGAAACGGTCCGGGGCGGCCTCTGCCATGCGCATCATTCGCCCCCAGACACCCTCCAGGTCGTTCCCGCGGGGCGGGAAGAGCTCGAAGGACACCGTCGGGCGGCCTGGCATGGCACATCTCCTTCTCCTGGGCGCCCGCAAGGCGGCCCATCGACCATCGTGGTCCCACCCAACCGGCCGCACGGCAGCTTCTGACCGGCGGTCCCACCATCTGAGACCTACGGGTTCGGGAGGTCAGGCGCTCCGCCCGCACAGACGACGATGGCGCCCCCTGGGGAGAGCGCCGTCGTCGTGGTGAATGGGTCAGGCCGAGACCCTCGCCGGCGAGTAGATCCGTGCGAAGAAGTCCTTCAGCACCTCGCGGTCGGTGAGCGGAAGAACCTGCGCCACGTACTGGTCGGGGCGGACCACCACCACGGCCCCGTCGCGGCTGATGTCGCGGATGTCGAAGATGTCCCCGTCCGGGTTCGCGGCGAAAACGTTACCGTTGTTCGTGAGGCTGAACGGGCCCACCTCCGGACGGAACACATCCGGCGCACTCGTCAGGTTCACCCCGGTGTACTCCTGCTGGTAGATCACCTTGGTCTCGAACAGCGCGTCCGGATCAGCACCTGCCGGGGTGTGCCGGCGGAGCGGCGAGTCCTCGGAGGCAAACCATTCCGCCCACTCAGCAAGCTGCGAGGGCTCGCCCGCTGCGGGGCGGTCAGCGAACGCGTAGACGCGCCAGCGGCCGTCCGCCTCGGCGAGGTGGCCCAGGTGCAGCGGGTTGGAGTCGGAAACGCGCGTGACCTCCACCGATTTGAAGCGCTTGCCGATGGGGTAACCGGCGGCGAGTTCCTGGTACGCGTCACCACCCACGAGGAGCCCTTCCGGGTACTGCGTCATGAAGCCGGCCGGGAACTCGGC
>JAAZBW010000502.1 GCA_012513625.1 Actinomycetales bacterium
GTCTTGCCGTTCAGTACGCGCGAGACCGTCGCGGTGGAGACTCCGGCCCGCGCCGCCACCTCCACAATCGTCACCGCTTCCGCCGCCGACGGCGCAATTGGAGCTGCTCCCGGAGGCCCGTCCTGCGTAATGGGCTGGTCATCCACCGGACTCACCGTGTTCCGCCGCGAGCACCTCGTACACGCTTGCGAGCGCCCGCTTCGCGTCCTCGCCCAGTGGCCGGAAGGGTGTCCGGCTGGCACCTGCGGGGAAACCTTCAAGGGTCACCAGGTACTTCGTGGCGGCGAAGACCCCATGGCTCACCAGCGCCTCCACCACGTCGTTCACCCGGCGCTGCACCACCTGTGCCGTGGCCATGTCCCCGCGGCTGAAGGCCTCCCGGATTTGAATGAACCGCTCCGGCTGCACGTTCACGGTGGTCCCCACCATCCCGGAGACTCCGGCAGCGAGTCCGGAGGTATATGTCTCGTCGAGGCCGTTGAAGTACACCTTCTCCGGGTACGCGGCCTTCAGTCGCTCCAGCGCATATAGGTCCTGGGAGGTGTGCTTCAGTCCGACCACCCGGGGGTTGCCGAGCAGCGAGGCTGCGTTCGACTTGTCGAACGCGTGCCGGGTGAACTGCGGGATGTTGTACACCACCACGGGGAGGTCCACAGCCTCCATCGCGGCCGCGAAGTACGCCTCGATCTCCGCCGCAGAGAAGTTGTAATAGTAGGGAGGTGTCAGGGACACAGCCGCCACGCCCGCCACCTCAGCTTCGCGGGCGAGCCACAGCGCATCAGCCGTCCGGATGGTCCCCACCTGCGCGATCACGGGCACCCGGCCTGCGGCTGCGTCCACCACGGTCCGAACCACTTGCCGGCGCTCGTTCAGGGATAGCAGCGGCGCCTCGCCGGAGGAGCCGCAACAGTAGAAGCCCTCCACGCCGCGTGCGATCTGGTGCTCCACGAGGGCCCCAAGCGCGTCGTAGTCGATGGACTCGTCCGCCCGCATGGGCGTGATCAGTGCGGAGAACATTCGACGAAGGTCGGAGTCACGAGCAGGAGAATCAGCGCCGGCAGAACCAACAGCGGCAGCCCCACTTACACCGCCACCCGCACCCACGGGACCTCCCGCTCCCTCGTCAGAAATACCGTTCACCATGCCGTCCAGCCGCCATCCACCACGAGGTTCGCCCCGGTCATATAGCGCGAGGCGTCGGAGGCCATGAAGACTACTGCCCCGTTGTACTCGTCCGCCTCGGCCATCCTGCCGATCGGCATGCGGGCAGTGTAGTTCGCCCGGAACGTGGCGTCTTGGGTATCCCGTGCCACTCCGGAAGGCGTCAGGGTGTTCACGCGGATGCCGTCGCGTCCCCAATAGGTGGCGCAGTACCGCGTCAGGTTGTATACGCCCGACTTCGCGGCCGAGTATGCCACCGGCTTGATGAACGGCACGCCGGTCTGCTCCTCCTTGTAGGCGTAGATGTCCTGGATGGGCGAGAGCATCCCGTAGATCGACCCCACGTTGATGATCGATCCACCCTTGCCAGCCGCCCGCATGCGCGCGCCAACCGCCTGGATCATCAGGAACGTGCCCACCAGGTTCACGTCCACCACCTCGCGGAACACCTCCTCCGGGAACTCCTCGAACGGCCCGGACACCTCAGGCGGCGCGCTTGGCTGCGTATCGAGGCCGGCGTTGTTGATCAGCACGTCGGGTGCGCCCCAC
>JAAZBW010000503.1 GCA_012513625.1 Actinomycetales bacterium
CCCCACCCCGGACAAGTAGCGTCGCTGTTTGTCCAGAGGCCCGTAGCTTCACAGCTTGTTCGCCCCACTGGTCGCATGCGTTCACACAGGCATCCCCTGCCCCAACGAAAGGCGTCGCTATTTGTCCTAACACCGTTAGCTTCACAACTTGTCCGGTACGCTCGGCCGCACCTGCGATTCTGAGGCGAAACGACCCCCCGGAACCGACGCGATGGCACGATCGGGCCCGGGGGTGACCCGTCCGCGGGGGCGAGCCTTACGTCGCGGCCCGCGCGCGACCCGGGCGAGAGGCGGGCGGATCCGGGGGATGTGCCGACGCCGTCGTCGCTGAGGGCGATCGAACTGGACCTGCACTCCGGCTGGAGGACGGTGGCTGGCAGACCGTGGCAGACGCGGCGGCCGGCGGAGACTCACCCAGACGTCGACTGCGTGGCGGATAGGGAGTCCGCGGGAACGTAACCACACAGTCGACGGCGGTTTCGCGGGAACGTAACCACACAGTCGGCGGAGGGCACACCTGACTACTTGACCTGACGTAGTACGTCTGACACAGTAGTTACTACGTCACACACAGTACGGCAAGCGCAGAAGGTGGTTTCAACGTGATCAGTAGCGACGTCATCCGCGGCTATGTGGACGTACTCGTGCTCGATTCGGTCCTGGACGGCCCCAGCTACGGCTACGCGATCTCCAAGCGCATCGAACAGATGGCGGGGGGCCAGTACGTGATCAAGGAGACCACGCTCTACTCCGCAATGCGCCGCCTGGAGGAGTCCGGCGCGCTCGAGAGCTTCGCCGGGGAGCAGACCCAGGGACGCCCCCGCACCTACTACCGCATCACCCCCGCAGGGATCGACCTGTACAAGAGCAAGTGCACGGAGTGGCACACCACGATCGAGGTTGTGGGGCGCTTCGTGCGGAAGGAGATCTGAGATGGACGCCATCACCAGCTACATCGACCACATGTTCCGTTCCCTCCCCCAGACCCACGAGGTGCGGCGCGCCAAATCCGAACTGCTCGAGATGAGCGAGGACCGCTATCACGAACTCCGCACCGACGGCATCAGCGAGAACGAGGCCGTGGGCCGCGTGATCACCCAGTTCGGCAACCTGGAAGAACTCGCGGACGGCCTCGGCATCCGCACCGAGTTCGATGGCGTGGGCGATCCCGCCGTGGCGATCTCCGCCGCCGAGGCTGAGGGTTACCTCCGCACCAGCGGCCGCGCCGCAACGCTGATCGGCTCCGGCGTCCTCATCATCCTCGCGGGCCTGGCCGTCCAGATCCTCGAGGGCGGCTCCGCCCTCGGGATCGGCCTCCTGCTCGTGTTCGTGGCGGCGGGAGTGGCCACGTTCATCACGGCGGGAATGCTGATGGGTCAGTTCTCCCGCCTCGAGGACCGGGTCCTCCACCTGGACGGCGCCACCCTCGCCCGCTTCGAGCAGCAGCGCGAGAGCGAGCAGCCACGCTTCATGGCGCACATCGTGGGCGGCGTGGTGATCATCATTCTCGGCGCTGGCGCGAGCGCAATGGGCTACATCGCCGAGACGTCCACGGCGCTCGAGACCGCTTCGAGCGCGCTGGGACCGCTCGTGATCGGCGTGGGGGTGTTCCTGCTGATCCGCGGCGG
>JAAZBW010000504.1 GCA_012513625.1 Actinomycetales bacterium
AACTTGGTCAGCTTGAGCCAGTGCTCCTTGCCCGTGCGGAAGTAGAACGTCTGCATGAGCGCCACGAGCGGAGTGAGTCCGATCGTGAGGGGGACCAGGATGAAGTGGTAGACGGTGGTGATCCCGAACTGCCACCGCGCGAGGTCGAGTGCTTCCACGAACTGCCTCCGGATCTCCAGGAACGCGAACTCCTTGTGAAGTCAACCTATCCGGGTGCGGTTTTGACGCTCGGGACGATGGTCCTACGTAGGAAGCGCGAATTTGCGCCGGTTTGGGGCGTGTAATAGGGAAGGTCATGCACCTGTGACATACTTTGGCGAGGAGCAGCGGTCACACCCGGCCGCGATTCCGGTACTCCTGATGCGCCACCCTGGTGCCGCTGCAGACGGAGTGCCAACCAGACATTGCATGTACTGCCAGTTTTCCGTCGCCAGCCGACGATGACCACACGTGGAGTACCGACAGGGTGAGTCGGAACTCCACGAGATTTGGGAGCACCCCGTGGCTGATCAGCAGACCACCCGCACCAGCACCGACGTCGAGACCACCGGCGAGAAGCCCGAGCGCAGCTCGACCTCGTCCGGCCGGCGCAGGACAAGGGTCGTCACACCCCTCTTCTCCGAGACGGACGAGGGCGGGCCCGAGGCTCCCGCAGAGCCGGAGGCGCCCCGCCTTGCGGCCGCGTCCCTGCTCTTCCAGGCTCCGGACCTCTCGGCCGCACCTGCGCGCCGGGTGCGCCCCCCGCGGGAGCAGCCGGCCGCACGCGCTGAGGATTCCGCGCAGGACGCCACCTCCGAGGATCCGGAGGACTCCACGGAGCCTTCCGACTCCCAGGACCAGCCGCTCGATTCAGGCTCCTCCTCCTCTCGCCGCCGCCGCGGCTCGCGCGGCCGCCGGCGCTCCGGGGACGAGGACTCGCAGGGACAGGAGGGCCCGGCCGATTCTGGCGAGGTTCCCGCCGAGGCTCCCCCTGAGGCTCCGTCGGAGGAGCCGGGCGAGGACCCGCAGGATACCGAGGACGAGGCGGAGACCAGCGGCAGTTCGCGGCGCCGCCGCCGGCGCACGCGCACCCGCTCCTCAGGCACTGGCGAGAGCTCCCCGCGGAATGCCTCCACGCAGGTGACGAGGGTGGAGGGTTCCACGCGACTCGAGGCGAAGCGCCAGCGCCGCAAGGAGGGCCGGGAGGCAGGCCGCCGCCGCCAGGTGATCACAGAGTCCGAATTCCTCACCCGTCGTGAGGCCGTGGATCGAAAGATGCTGGTGCGCGAGAAGGATGGTCTGAACCAGATCGCCGTGATCGAGGACGGCGTGCTCGTGGAACACTATGTGGCTCGCCGCACGCAGACCTCGATGGTGGGCAACGTCTACCTCGGCCGCGTCCAGAACGTTCTGCCCAGTATGGAGGCCGCTTTCGTGGACCTCGGCAAGGGGCGCAACGCCGTGCTGTACGCGGGCGAGGTGAACTGGGACGCCGTTGGCCATGGGGGGAAGCCGCGCCGGATCGAGGATGCACTCAAGTCCGGTGACCAGGTGCTCGTGCAGGTCACGAAGGATCCGATCGGCCACAAGGGCGCCCGCCTCACCTCGCAGATCACGCTTGCCGGACGGCATCTCGTGCTCGTGCCCTCCGGTGGGATGACCGGAATTTCGCGGAAGCTCCCAGAGAACGAGCGTAACCGGCTGAAGAAGCTCCTGAAGGAGATGGTCCCCGAGGGATCCGGCGTGATCGTGCGCACCGCCGCCGAGGGTGCCTCCGAGGAGCAGCTGCGCGATGACGTGGCTCGTCTCGTGCGCATCTGGGAGGACATCCAGAAGAAGTCGAGCTCCACCCGCAACGTGCCCGTGCTCCTCAAGGGGGAGCCGGAACTGGCGGTGCGCGTGGTCCGTGACGTGTTCAACGAGGACTTCGCGAAGCTTGTGGTGTCCGGGCGTGAGGCGCACAGCACGATCTCCGAGTACGTGGGTGAGCTCGCGCCGGACCTCGCGGACCGTGTGGAGCACTGGGTGGACGGCAGGGACCTGTTTGCCGCCCACCGGGTGGACGAGCAGCTCGCGAAGGGCATGGACCGAAAGGT
>JAAZBW010000505.1 GCA_012513625.1 Actinomycetales bacterium
CCGTGGTGGCCGCACCGGAGGGGCCGGTGCTCTCCCAGGACGGGGAGACGCCGTGGCTCGCCACGGCTGGCTCCGGGGACGTGCTCGCGGGCATCGCGGGGAGCCTGCTCGCGCTCGCCCAGGCCCGCGCGGAGGAGGAGGGGGGTACGCTCCGCGACGAGGACGTGGCCCGGCTCGGCGCGGCCGCCGCGTGGCTGCACGCCCGCGCCGGCCTGCACGCTGCCAGCCACCAGGGCCTGAACGCCGCCAGCCACGCCGGCAGCGCCGGCCCGGCACATCCCGGCAGCACCGGTCCGATCCGCGCCCGGCAGATCGCCGCGGCCCTCCCGGAGGTGCTGGCCGGGCTCCCGCGCTAGCGGTGGAAGAATGGCTTTCATGCGTCCGCCCTGCCGCGCCCTGATCGACCTTGGTGCCCTCACCCGCAACGTGGGGCTGCTCAGGGACCGCACGGACGCGGAGGTCATGGCAATCGTGAAGGCGGACGGCTACGGGCATGGCGCCGTGCGTTCCGCCGCCGCCGCGGTGGCAGGAGGGGCGAGCCGGCTCGGTATCGCCCACGCCTCGGAGGCGCTTTCGCTGCTCGGCGAGTTGCCGGAGGTACCGATCTTCTCGTGGATCTTCGGGGCAGGCTCGGACCTTGCTCCCGCGGTGGACGCGGGCATCGAGCTTTCGGCCGGCGCGCCCTGGGCCGTGGAGGCGATCGCGGCAGGGGCACGCACAGCGGGCAGGACCGCCAGGGTCCACCTCGCGCTCGACTCTGGGATGGCCCGCGAGGGCGCCCGGATCGAGCAGTGGGATGAGCTGGTGGCGGTTGCCCTCGCGGAGCGTCGAATTGAGGTGGTGGGGATATGGTCCCACCTCGCGTGCGCGGACGAGCCGGGGAGCCACGAGACCGTCCGGCAGACCGAGCTGTTCATTGACGCGGTGACTCGCGCAGAGCGCGCCGGGGCCACGCCCGAGATGCGCCACCTCGCCAACTCCGCCGGGACCCTGTGGCACCCGGAGACCCACTTTGAGGTGGTGCGCCCCGGGATCTCCCTCTACGGACTCGCACCGGACGGCTCGAACCCCGCGGAACACGGGCTCTCGCCGGTGATGCGACTCGAGGCCGAGCTGGTGAGCGTCCGGGAAGTTCCTGCCGCAACGCCCGTCTCCTACGGCGGCACCGCCACCGTTGGCCCCACCCGGCTCGGCACGGTGCCACTCGGCTACGCGGATGGCGCTCCCCGGCAGGCGTCCGGACGCGGCGCCTGGGTGTCCGTGGAGGGGCACCGGGCGGAGGTGGTGGGCCGCATCTGCATGGACCAGTTCGTGGTGGACCTCGGCCCCGAATCGACGGCGCGCGCCGGTGACACTGTCACGGTCTTCGGCGCGGGTCCGGGCGATCCGGGGGTGGACGACTGGGCGCGCGCCGCGGACACCGTCAACTACACCATCACCACGTCCCTCGGGCCGCGGGTGCCACGGGAGTACGTATGACCCTCACGATCGCGAGCCCGGAAGAGATGCAGGCGCTCGGCCGCCGGCTCGCGGCCACCCTGCGGGCCGGGGACCTCGTACTGCTCCACGGCGGCCTCGGCGCCGGCAAGACCACGCTGGCCAAGGGCATCGGCGCGGGGCTGGGCGTGGCCGGGAATGTGGCCTCACCCACCTTCATCATTGCCCGCACCCACCGCAATTCCACGGGCGGACCGGATCTGGTCCACGTGGACGCCTACCGGCTCGGCTCCCTCGACGAGCTCGACGCCCTCGACCTCGACACCTCGCTCGGAGAGGCCGTCACGCTTGTCGAGTGGGGTGAGGGCGTGGCCGAGGTCCTCTCCGAGGACCGGATGGAGATCCGGATCGAGCGGCCCGTGGGCGGGCTGGAGCCAGGCGAAACGGAGATCGTGGACCACGCGGCGCGGCATGTGACCTTCACGTTGTATGGAGACCGCTGGCACGGCACGGATCCGGCCACCCTGGGGCGCGCGTGACGCGCTCACGGTTCCGATGGCTGTTCGCCCTCCTCGCCCTGCTGGCGCTGCCCTGGGCGCTCGGCGCCACCTCCCCGCCCGACGAGCCGCGCCCCACCGCCGGGCCGGGCGATTCCACCGTCCTCGCCTGGCTCCGGGACGAGGGCCAGAGCGCGATCACCGCCTCGGAGGGCTCCGGCCTCACCCCGGAGCAGCTCGCCGCCGTGGCGTGGACGCAGCCCACACGTATGGCCACCTGGACGGACGGATTCCTCGATGGTCAGCCCGGTGCGCCTCCGGTGGAGGACCTCGACGTGTGGTTCGCACCCCTCGTGCTCGACGGC
>JAAZBW010000506.1 GCA_012513625.1 Actinomycetales bacterium
GGAAGATCCCCTGTGTGGGAGGTGACGGCCTCCGGCTCCGCGCTTGTCATAGGTCAATTTGAGCACAGAAACGCGCCTAGACTCGCGGGCGTGAAGTCGGAGCAGCTCGAACTGGTTGTCACCATGTCCGCCCCCACCCTGAGTCCGGACGGCACCCGCGCCGTGGTGGCCGCACAGCGGCCCAGCCTCGCCGCGGACTCGTACGTGGGTCAGCTCTGGGAGCTGGACCCGGAGGACGGTCACGCGCCGCGCCGGATCACGGCCGGGGAGAGTGACACGTCGCCGTGCTTCAGCCCGGACGGCACCATGATCGGCTTCCTCCGGCGTGACTCGAAGGGCCGCCGCCAGTTCGCCGTGGTGGACGCGCGCGGCGGTGAGGCACGCCTCCTCACGGACGCCCCGCTCGGCGTGGTGGACTTCGCCTGGGACCGTGCCTCGCACCGCGTGGCGCTCGTGGCCCCCATCCCGGAGGAGGGCCGCTACGGCACGGTCGAGGGAGTCTCCGCTGGCAAGGAGGACCCGCGCCGGATCACGGGTAACAGGTACCGGATGAACGGACGCGGCTACGTGGAGGACCAGCCGCTGGGAATCCTCGTGCTCCGCGTGCCCCCGCTCGATGACGAACCGTGGGTGAAGCCGGCAGGCCGCGCAGCACAGGACCTCGAGCCGGAGAGCGAGCTCACCGGCCCGAACGTGTTCGGCGGCGAGAACGGCATGCCGTGCGCCGTCCGTGTGACCCCGGACGGCCGGGACGCCACCCAGCCCGAGTTCTCCCCGGACGGCGACTACCTCTACTTCACAGCCGCCCTGCACGAGGAGCGGGATGAAGATCTCCGCTCCATGGTGCACCGCGTGCGCCTCAAGGGCGCCGTGGGGGTGCAGGACTGGCACGGCATCATCACGCTGGAGGAGGCCAACTCCCTCGCCACCCCGGAGCCGCAACTCGTGGCGGGAGGCCCCGGACGCTCCTACAACGCACCCCGCTTCTCGAACGATGGCGCCACCCTCTTCCTCCTCGGCACGGACCTGGGCGAGACCAATCGGGACTTCGTGGGCCGGCAGGCCGGAGTGTTCGCCCTCCCCGCCTCATCGCTCGGGGGCAAGAAGCCGAAGCAGCCGAAGGAGCTCACGGACCGCGAGAAGGTGGACTACGGCGTGCCGGACACGCGCACCATCGCGTACGGAGACTCCTCCCTGGCAGTGGTGGCCCGGGTCCGCGGAGCCGCGGAGCTCCACGAGGTGACCCCCGCCGGCAGGGTGAAGACCCTCGTGGGTGGGCAGCGGGTGATCACCGGCGCCGCGGCGGCCGCGGGCACGCTGGTGGTCTCCTTCTCCGATCCCACCACTCCCGGCGAGGTTGGCCTGGTGGAGGGCGTGAACGGCAAGGGCGTGATCCGCTCCCTCAGCAACTTTGCGGCCCCCCTCGCCACGGCCTCCCGGGTGGTGATGCCCACCGAGCTTGTGGTGAAGTCCGCGGACGGCTACCCGGTGCACGGCTGGGTGTTCGTTCCCGAGGGCGAGGGCCCCCATCCCGTGCTCCTCAACATCCACGGGGGCCCGCA
>JAAZBW010000507.1 GCA_012513625.1 Actinomycetales bacterium
CGGCGGTGGGCGTCCTGGGTCCGGTGGTGGGCGCGGCGGGCACGGTGCTCACTGCCTGCCGCGGCTGCGCCGGACCACCACGAGCACCAGCACCGCGAAGATCACCGTCCACCCCACCACGTTAACCACGGACTGCCAGAGCGGGTTGTGGATCAACTCGCCCGTGGCGATGTCCACCGTGTAGCCCCCGGTGAGCGGGTAGCGGGCGAGCGAGGCGTAGCCGTAGAGGGGTGTGAACTTGGCGATCGTGAGCATGGCGCCGGAGAGGGGCACGAACAGGTTGCCGAGGAATCCGAGCACCACGAGCGAGGCGGAGGCGATTCCCACGGCGCCCTCGGAGCGGAAAGCCAGCCCGAACAGCAGACCATAGAGGGCGAACATGCCGGAGACCGCGAACACGATCAGCAGTGAGATCACCCAGGTGGTGGCGGCGGCCTTCGCGCCGAGCGCCACGCCCAGCCCGAAGATCACGAGCGCAGGCAGAGCCGCGATCAGCATGGCCACGCCGGCCTTGACCGCCACGTACTGCGAGTCCCGCAGGGGCGTGAGACCGAGTTGGCGGCCCCAGCCCTGCATCCGCTCCAGGCCCGCACTGCCGCCCACGCCCGTGGTGGCCGTGACCGCGCCATAGGCGGCCATCGCGATCATCGTGTACATCGAGACGTTGCCGTTCCCGATCTCGATCGCGCCCCACTGCATGGATGCCCCGAAGATCACGTACATGAACGCCGGGAGCGCCACGATAAAGAACAGGGAGACGGGCTCGCGCAGCACGCGCAGCAGTTCGAGTCGAAGGTAGGTGGTGTTCACGTCAGTTCTCCTTCTGATCCGGCGTAGCGATGGGAATCGGCAACAGCCTCGGTGGGTGAGGTTGGGGGTGGGGCCGGCCTCGTGTCCGGAGTTCCCTCGGGGGTGGCGGTGAGGGCCAGGAAGGCGTCTTCGAGGCTGGGGGCGTCGATCTCGAGGGCCGTGCCGCCGCGCTGCAGGAGCTCGAGTGCGATCCCGTCCGAATCGGCGGCTGTGAAACTCACACGAACCGCGCCGTTCAGCGGATCGGTGGTGAGCTGAGAGCCGCCGGCAAGGGATCGGGCCCAGGGGACGTCGTCGGGGGAGAGGGTGACCGAGACGCGGCGCACGCTCGCGATGGAACGGATCTCCGCCGTCGGGCCGTCGGCCACCACACGCCCGCCCGCCATCATGACCACGCGCTGGGCGAACTGCTCGGCCTCCTCGAGGTAGTGGGTGGCGAACAGGATGGTGCGGCCGTGGGCGGCCTCCGCGCGCATGGTTGCCCAGAAGGCGCGGCGGGCGGAGACGTCGAGGCCGGCGGTGGGCTCGTCGAGGACGATGAGGTCCGGATCCGGCAGGAGCGCGAGCGCGAAGCGCAGGCGCTGCTGCTCACCGCCGGAGAGCTTGCCGACCATGCGGCGGGCGGCGTCGGCGATCCCGGCGCGCTCGAGGGCCTCGTCCACGGGGATGTGGGAGGCGAACGTGGAGGCGATCAGCTGGACGGTCTCGCGGACGCGGAGGTCGCGGAGCAGTCCGCCCGTCTGGAGGACGGCGGCCACCCGGCCCTCGTGGATTGCGGCGCGCGGAGGACCGCCAAAGAGGCTGGCGGCGCCGGAGCTGGGCTCCTGCAGGCCGAGAAGGATGTCCAGCGTGGTGGTCTTCCCGGCGCCGTTCGGGCCGAGGAGGGCAACGATCTCACCAGTGTGGATGGTGAGGTCCACCCCTGCGACGGCGCGCACGGACTCCGCGCCGTGGGCGTGGAAATGGCGGGTCAGCTGGGTGAGCTCCACCACGGGCGGCGCTGTTGAGGAGGCCGGCACGGGTGCGGGTATCTGACTCGTTGTCATGCGTCCAGTGTTCTCCTGCAACGCGGGCGGGGCCTCCCGGAGATGTCACGGACCTGCCCTGACATCTGTCACGGTTGTCCCCGCCAGGGCGGAGCGGGCTTTCACCGCCCGACGGTTCGTTTACGTCGAGTGTGTGGCTTGGACCGGGCCGCGTGCCGGTCCAAGCCACACTGTCAGTCTGGTTTCTGGCTGACCTGGGGTTGGCTGGCAGGCTTGGTATCGGCGTTCCTGTCCCGTGGTGTGGCTCTCTGCCACATTGCCCCCGTGAAGGGTGGCTTCCGAGTGATATGC